>CANGMV010000110.1 GCA_947454745.1 Bacteroidota bacterium
TATCGATCAGATTGAAATTCTACGTGGTGAATTACCAATGGAAGTAAAAGATTTAGAAGACGAAGTTCTAGGTTTAGTCAACAGACAAACTAGAGTGGAAGAAGAAATTAATGGTATCACTGAATTCATTGAATCTAAAAAAGCAGCAATCAAAGAAAGCGAAGCTTTATTAGCAAAATATGAACAACAAAGTGATAACGTTAAGAACAATCGTGAATTTGAAGCCATCAATAAGGAAATTGAAATGCAAGGTTTAGAAATTAAACTTTGTGAAAAACATATCCGTGATGCCAATGAAGAATTAGCTGAGAAAGTGAAAACTTTGGATTCAGCAAAGAAAACAATCTCTGTTAAAGAAGGCGTTTTAAATCATAAGAAAGAAGAATTAGAGAAAATCATCGCTGATACTGAAATCGAAGAGAAAGAATTAAGAGCGAAGAGCTTAGAAGCAAGAAGTCATATTGACGAGCGTTTATTGTATAGCTACGACCGTATCCGTAACAGCTACCGTAACGGTTTGGCTGTGGTTACTGTTGAAAGAGATGCTTGTGGTGGTTGTTTTAATGCAATCCCTCCTCAACGTCAAAGTGAAATTCGCTTACACAAAAAGATCATCGTATGTGAGAACTGCGGTAGAATCTTAGTTGAGCAAGAAGCAGAATAGTCACAGACACTGAATATCTTTCTTAAAAATATTCCGATAAAGGGTAGCCCATCAGCTACCCTTTCTTTATTTTTACATTCATGAGAAAGCTACTATTGTTAACGACGACCTTATTTGTTTTTGGGAGCAGATTAAATGCCCAACTACAATATGTGTGGAACGACAAAGTACAGCAAACATATGAAGCGATCACATCCCTTAAGATTCCAGAAGCGCGAAAAGCTATCGCCCTTGAAAAAAAATCAACTCCAGGCAACCTATCCCTTTCCTTATTAGAAAGCTATGCCGATTTTTATGAATTGTTTTTAAATGAGGACGCTAGCGAATATGAAAAAATTTATCCTCAGTTTGAAAAACGCATTCAACTATTTGAATCAGGTCCTAAAAACACCCCTTATTATTTATATAGTTTAGGATTAGCGCATTTGCATAAATCCCTAGCGGCTATTCGCTTTGATAAAAACTGGGAAGCTGCTTTGGATTTTAGAAAAGCCTATATGTTATTTAAAGAAAATCGAAAAGCCTACCCCAACTTTACACCCAACGACGTTTATTTTGGGATTATGAGCACAGTGGTTGGGACCATTCCTAAAGGGTATCAATGGATGGCCAATATTTTAGGAATGAGTGGAAAAATTAGCGAAGGCAACGCGATGGTTTTAAAATATATTAATAGTAACGACGAGTTTAGTAAACGATGTCGTAATGAAGCCTTATTCGTATACCCCTATTTGATAATGAACTTTGAAGGCAACCAGAAAAAAGCCTTTGCCTTTATTGAATCTACGCCTTACGATTTTAAGAAGAATCAAATGCATGCCTACATGGCGGCTAATTTATATTTGAACCATCAGCAGTCCAATAAAGCTTTGAATATTGTTCAGCAAATGGAAAATTCAGATGCTTACCTCCCCTTGCCTTTTTGGAATTTAGAATTGGGATATGCTTATATCAATGAACTCAAATTTGACAAAGCACAAAAAGCCTTAACCGATTTTGTACAAAGTTTTAAGGGCAAATTTTATGTTAAAGATGCTTATGAAAGATTGTCTTGGATAGCCTATATGCAAGGCGACATGAAAAAGGCCGAAGCCTATAGAGCAAATGTGTTAAGAATAGGGAATCAAATTACCGATGCCGACAAGCAAGCCTATCAGAGTGCAAAGAAAGGAGGATGGCCTCATCCAATCTTACTAAAAGCCCGTTTATTGAGTGATGGAGGCTACCAAAGCCAGGCTTTAAACATGCTTGCAGGCAAAACTAGCAATGACTTTACCGCCGAGGCAGATAAAACAGAATTCGCCTATCGATTAGGTCGTATTTATGATTTAATGAACCAGGATGAATTGGCAATTCGGTATTACAAATCGGCCATTGAAAAAGGGGAACATCAGCCCGAATATTTTGCCGCAAGGGCCGCATTACAAATTGGAATGATATATGAATCTCAGCGCCAATTTTCTAAAGCTGTTGAATATTATCACCAATGTATTGAAATGAAAGACCATGCTTTTAAAAACTCTTTGGATCAAAAAGCAAAATCGGGCATTCAAAGATGTGTTAAACAATAAGATCCTAAATAATATTGTATATTGCCAAAGCGATGTTAAACAAATTAGAAATACAGAATTATATTTTAATAGATCATTTAAGTATTGATCTATCTTCTCAATTATCTGTGATTACAGGTGAAACCGGTGCTGGTAAAAGTATTATCATGGGCGCCTTAGGATTAATATTAGGTGACCGCGCCGATAGTACTGTTTGTAGAAACGCCGAAAAGAAATGTTTTATTGAAGGCACATTCCAATTAACGAATAAGGAACAATACGCTGCATTTTTTGAGACCAACGAAATTGATTTATCTGACGAGCTTATTATAAGAAGAGAAATTAGTGCACAGGGAAAATCGAGGGCTTTTATTAATGACACCCCAATTAACCTAAACGAACTAAAGCAACTTACTAGCCAACTGGTAGACTTGCATCAACAATTTGACACCTTAACCTTAGGTGATACCGATTTTCAAAGAACTGTAATTGATGCATTAGCTAGTTTACAAAAAGAGGTAGTGGTTTATCAAACTGCCTATCATAGCTGGAAGGAGCATGAAAAAAAATTGCATAGCTACATTGTTCAAAAAGATGCATTCGATAAAACCGAAAGTTATAACAAACACTTACTAGCCGAATTAACGGAATTAAATTTACAAGAGAACGAATTAGAAGAGATTGAGAAAGAATTAAAATTTTTAGAAAACGCAGTTCAAATAAAAGCACAACTTGATCAAAGTGTGCAACAATTGGAAAACTCGGACAACCCGATAGTACAGCAAGTAAAACAAATTGGCCATACCCTTGAGTCAATTGTGAAATGGCAACCTGATTTTGAAGAATTATTGCTGCGTTTAAAAGCAGCACAAATTGAATTAGCGGATATTGCTAGCGAGTTGAGTACTTGGCAGGATAAAATTGATTTTGACGAAAATAAAATTACTACTTTTCAAGAGCGCCTTTCACAAGGATACAGCTTGCAGAAAAAACATAAGGTTCAAAGCACAGCTGAATTACTTACAATTCAAACTCAATTAGAAAAAGAATTAGAAGCAGTATTGAATTTAGAAGATACCATTACTCTGCTCACGCAAAAGGTAGCGGAGGAAGCGAAGCTTGTTAAAAAACTAGCAGATGGCTTAAGCGATCAACGCAATAAACAGGTTGCTCCATTTACAAAAAATGTAAATCAATTATTACATCAAGTAGGCATGCCTAATGCTAAAATAAAAGTAACTATTGAAACTGTTCCATTTAATATATATGGCCAGGATAAAATTGATATCCTATTTGATGCTAATAATACCAACCGATTTGAACCCATCCGAAAAGTAGCCAGTGGCGGTGAATTAAGTAGATTGATGCTTTGTATAAAATCATTAGTTGCGAAGTCGGTGGATTTACCAACCATGATATTTGATGAGATTGACACGGGAATTTCGGGAGAGCCCGCTAAACAAGTGGGATTATTATTGCAAAACCTTGGCGCGAACCGACAAGTACTTTGTATTACCCATCAACCTCAAATTGCTGCCAAAGGACATACCCATTTATACGTATATAAGGAGCAAAAAGGAGCTGAAACCCAAACACACTTACGCGCCCTTAGCCCAGAGGAAAGAGTGCAACATATTGCTCGTATGATTGGTGGAGACCCTCCTAGTAAATCTGCACAAGACAACGCTAAGGAACTGATGTCGAATTAAGCTAATTTATGCGGCTTTATCAGTGATTATATTTATTTTTACGGCACTAAATAAACCATCAACATGGCATACAATTTATTGAAAGGAAAAAGAGGAATTATTACAGGTGCATTAGACCAAAATTCTATTGCCTGGAAAGTAGCTGAAAAAGCACACGAGGAAGGTGCCACTTTTGTATTAACCAATGCACCTATCGCAATGCGTATGGGTGAAATTAACGGTTTGGCTGAAAAAACAAATTCAAAAATTGTTCCTGCCGATGCAACAAGCGTGGAAGAATTAACGCACTTATTTACAGAGTCTCAACAAATATTAGGCGGTAAAATCGACTTCGTTTTACACTCTATTGGAATGAGTGTAAATATTAGAAAGAAAATTGCTTATCCTGAATTGAACTACGACTACTATGCAAAAGGAGTAGACGTATCTGCAATGTCTTTACATAAAATGTTAAGTGTTGCTTACAACATGGATGCCTTAAACGAGGAAGCAAGTGTGGTGGCTTTAACTTATGCCGCAGCGCAAAGAACCTATCCATTCTATACCGATATGGCCGACATTAAAGCATTATTAGAATCTATCGCACGTAGCTTCGGCTATCATTACGGTTTAAAGAAAAGAGTACGCGTTAATACGGTTTCTCAATCTCCTACTAAAACTACAGCAGGTACAGGCATTAAAGGCTTTGGTGATTTCTTTGATTATGCCAATGCCATTGCTCCTTTAGGCAACGCAAGTGCCGAGGATTGCGCGAACTATTGTATCACTTTATTCTCCGACTTAACCAAGATGGTTACGATGCAAAACTTATTCCATGACGGAGGTTACTCTACTACCGGTGTAAGTGATTTGATTATGCAAAAAGCAGGTATTACCGAATAATTAATTGCATTCATACAGTAACATCCAAAATAATAAACAATATGAGCGATAATAAAATCAACCCAAAATTAGTAGA
>CANGMV010000111.1 GCA_947454745.1 Bacteroidota bacterium
ATAACCCAATTTTGAAAAAAGTAACTGTTCACAAAGAAATTAAATAATCATGGCAAAAGCAGCATCTAAAAACTCGAAAGTAAAGGATCTTAAGGCTTCTGCTGAAGCTAAAAACTGGACAAAAGTAATTAAAGCTATCCGTAGCCCTAAAACAGGCGCGTATACTTTTAAAGAAACAATTGTTCATAAAGATAAAGTAACTGAATTCTTAGCAGCTAAGTAATTCAACTCCTTACTTTTCGACAAGAAAATATTGAAAGCTTTCCAAATATGGGAGGCTTTTTTTATGTACTCCTCATTGGTTTTTATGTAAATTCGCATTATGAGTTTTTTAGGTAAATTATTCGGCAAGAAAGAGAAAGAAACCTTAGATCAAGGCTTAGAAAAAACCAAGCAAGGCTTTTTTGAGCGAATTTCTAAAGTAATTATTGGCAAGACTTCGGTGGATGACGAAGTATTAGATCAATTAGAAGAAGCTTTGATTGGTGCAGATGTTGGCGTAGATACAACCCTTGCCATTATTGAACAAATACAGGAACGTGTTAAGAAGGACAAATATTTATCTACTACGGAATTAAATACCATTCTGCAAGCAGAGATTTCCAATTTATTAGTGGATGCCCCAGTGGATCAAATGGGATTTGTGCCACCAGCCGATAAAAAACCATATGTAATTTTAGTTGTAGGTGTGAATGGAGTAGGTAAAACTACCACAATTGGTAAGTTAGCACATCATTATAAAGCTGCAGGAAACGAAGTGATACTAGGAGCTTCCGATACTTTTAGGGCTGCTGCAGTAGACCAATTAACTATATGGAGTGAGCGTGTTGGAGTCACTATCGTAAAACAAAATATGGGTTCGGATCCAAGTGCCGTAGCCTTTGATACAATACAATCTGCCATTGCAAAAAAAGCCGACGTGGTATTAATTGATACCGCCGGACGTTTACATAACAAAGCGCATTTAATGGATGAGCTAAATAAAATTAAACGTGTAGTTCAAAAACAATTGCCAGATGCACCTCATGAAGTTTTACTTGTATTGGATGGATCAACCGGACAGAATGCTTTAGAACAAGCAAAACAATTTATGGCCGTGACGAATGTGAATGCGTTAGCCATTACTAAATTAGACGGAACCGCAAAAGGGGGTGTCGTTTTAGCAATTGCGCATCAATGTAAAATTCCTGTAAAATATATTGGAGTGGGAGAACAAATTAATGACTTGTTATTATTTGATAAGCATGAATTTGTAGACTCTTTGTTCAGTCTTCACAAAGCTTAGTCCGAATAATAATAGTCTTTATTTAAAAGTATATCTAACTCCAATACCTCCTTGGTTGTTAAAATAGGATTGAATGATACTAAAGGAGGGTTGCCAGTCGATACTAATATTAATTGGTGCATTTTTCACCTTGTAATCTAATCCCAAAATTCCGTCAAAACCAACTGCGATATTTGAATTGTTGGTGCCAGCATTTGTCTTTTTCCATTCGTCGCTCCAAATGCCCAAATGTCCGCCGTAACCATAATACCAACTCAATTGATTGGACTCTTCGATTGGGGTATAAAACTCTTTTAAAACAGCAAGGCTAAATCCATCCAAAGTAAAATATCCAATGGCTTCAATGGCTTTATTGGATTGTTTAAATTGCTTGTAAGATAGCGCTCCTGGGTACATTTTAACACCAATGGCCTTTGTATATCCATTTTCGTACAAATGTATTTTTCGGTTAACAACTGTGTCTACAGTAATATTTTGGGCGATAACAGAGGGTACAATCAAAGTACTAAAAAGGGCGACTAAAAATAGCTTCGTTTTCATGTTCTATGCTTTGGGGGTATACAAATTTAAGGAGAAAAGCTACAAATTGACTGTTTAAAAAATGCTAAATTTTGGTTAGGTTTGTAGTATGCAAAGTTTTCAAGAATTATCGGCTCAATTTAATGCCCAGTTTGCGACGAATCATTTTCCAGAAATGCCTACAACCTTGTATGAGCCTGGGGAATATTTCTTGCAAATAGGTGGTAAAAGAATTCGCCCTGTAATGTGTTTATTGGGCAATGAACTATTCAGTGAAATACATCCCGATGCCTTTCAGGTTGCTAGGGCGATTGAACTATTTCACAATTTCACATTGGTGCATGACGATATGATGGATGAAGCAAGTTTAAGAAGAGGCATGCCCACAGTACATACAAAATACGATTACAATACGGCATTGTTGGTAGGGGATGTGATGTTAATCAGAGCCTATGAATTTTTACAAAATATTCAGCCTACTTATCTTCCTAAAATCTTAAAAATATTTAATCGTACAGCAAGAGAGGTTTGCGAGGGGCAACAATTGGATATGGACTATGCAAAAATGAATCAAGTAACCATGGAACAATACATTCACATGATTACTTTGAAAACATCAGTCCTATTAGCTGCTTGTTTGGAAGTAGGTGCAATTATTGGAGGAGCGGGTGAAAAGAATTGTGAACACTTATACGAATTTGGCAAGAAAATTGGAATTGCTTTTCAAATTCAAGATGATTATTTAGACGCTTATGGAAACGCTGCTGATTTTGGAAAAGAAGTAGGTGGTGATATTAAGCAGAATAAAAAAACTTTTTTGTTATTGCATGCTTTGTCGGTTGCAAATGCCGAACAGCGTAAACAATTAGATACCTTATTAGCAAACAACGATGCTGATAAAGTAGAAAAAGTATTGGCAGTATTTAATGCATGTGGTGTTGGAGAATGGGCTGAGAATTTAAAAGCAAAATATATGCAAGAAGCTTTTGAACATTTGGAAGCGATTGCAGTGGTGTCGTCTCGTAAACAACCCCTAATTGATTTAGCGAATTATTTAATGAACCGAAATAAATAACCTACTTATAATGAGTCTCTTCAGAAAGAAATCGATCGATAAAATTGTGCAGGATGCGGAAGCGGGGATGACCGATGGACATAGTGCAAGTGGGTTAAAAAAAGAGTTAGGTGTTAAGGATTTAACTTTTATGGGCATTGCAGCCGTAGTAGGAGCAGGTATCTTTTCTACAATCGGTACTGCAGCTTATCATGGCGGCCCTGGCATTTCCCTGCTATTTGTTATCACTGCAATTACTTGTGGTTTTAGTGCCCTATGTTATGCCGAGTTCGCGAGTAGGGTTCCCATTGCAGGAAGTGCGTATACTTATGCATATGTAACTTTCGGTGAATTAATCGCTTGGATTATTGGTTGGGCATTAATTTTAGAATATGCTATTGGAAATATTGTAGTGGCCATAAGTTGGAGTGGTTATTTTGTAAACTTATTGGAAGGTTTTCATATTCATTTACCCGGCTGGTTGTCTACTAATTATGAGCAAGCGGAACAAGGTTATGCCGAAGCATTAGCACATTTAAAAGCCGGCGGTACGCAACAAGGATTTAGTAAGTTAGCACGTATAGGATATGATGCCATGACAAATGCACCCATGATTGGGAATTGGAGAGTTATTTTAAATATACCCGCTTTAATTATTGTGGTACTAATTACCATGCTTGTATATCGTGGTATTAAAGAAAGTAAAAAGAGTACCAATGCCATGGTGATATTTAAGATTTGTGTAATCATTGGCGTTATAGTACTTGGTTTCTTTTATGTTGACACTTCCAATTGGGCACCCTTTATGCCCAATGGCTTTAAAGGCGTATTGGCGGGTGTGTCCGCTGTGTTTTATGCTTATATTGGCTTTGATGCCATTTCCACTACGGCCGAAGAATGTAAAAATCCTCAGCGTGATTTGCCAAGAGGCATGATTTATTCTTTAATCATATGTACCGTATTGTATATTTTAATTGCATTGGTTTTAACGGGTATGGTTAACTATTCACAATTAAAAGTGGATGATCCATTGGCATTTGTGTTTGAAAAATTAGGATTACATAAAATTGGTTATGTTATTTCGGTGAGTGCGGTAGTAGCTACAACAAGTGTATTATTGGTATTTCAATTAGGACAACCAAGAATTTGGATGAGCATGAGTCGTGATGGTTTATTGCCTAAGAAGTTTTCAAACGTACATCCTAAATTTGGAACGCCTGCTTTTGCTACAATTATAACAGGGATATTTGTAGGGGTGCCTTCCTTGTTTATGTCCATTAGTAGAATGACCGACCTTACAAGTATTGGCACATTGTTTGCATTTGTATTGGTTTGTTTTGGAGTACTGGTTTTACCTAAATTATCGGCGGGTACAAAAAGACAAGCATTTAGATTGCCGTATATTAATGGTCAATTTATTATTCCGTTCCTTGCAGCCATATTCATTTATTTTGGACAAGATCGTATTAAGGCAGCATTTAGCGCAACTGGTGCCGAAAGTTATCAGGAAATCTTATACTTGGTTTTCGTATTTATTTTAATCATTGTAGCTGCATTTAGCTTTATTCGCAAATATTCAGTAATACCTATTATTGGTGCGATGTGTTGTTTGTATTTAATGATCGAAATTCCGCCAGTAAGTTGGTTATGGTTTTTCATTTGGATGGGCATAGGTTTGGTTTTGTATTCATTTTATGGTCGCAAGCATTCAAAATTGAGTGATCAGTAATTGTTTCTATTTTATTATTTATGAAGTATCAAGTAGGAGACGAAATATTAGTATTGCATAGCAATGAGGAAGGGCGCATCATTGAAATCATGAACGACAAAATGGTCATGATCGAAGTTCGTGGTGTGAAGTTTCCGGCATACATGGATCAAATTGATTTTCCTTATTTCAAAAGATTTACAGAAAAGAAATTATTCCCTCAAAAAGCTGCTCCTCAAAAAATATATGTCGACCAAATTCCTAAGGAGAAAGTTCAA
>CANGMV010000112.1 GCA_947454745.1 Bacteroidota bacterium
GCATCCGATAAGGGAACTTTTCCTAATCCCCAGCCATCCATGATTACAAGTATTACTTTTTTTGACATATTCTTCTTTTTTGTTACAGTGGTCGTCTGTTTTTTGCTAAATTGTAGGTCGGAATACGGGTATCCCGAACCTGCTGCAAATTTAAGCAGTTATCATTAGAACTAACCTTAAAAAATGACACAACTCCGTCAAATACTACTCATTGTTATCTTTGCAATGGCAAGCCTAGGCTTAAAAGCGCAAAATGAAACCGAAGTACTTGTTCAAAATTTACAAACTGCCAATTTTAACAATTTACTTTCTTATTGGGATACGCAAGTAGAAGTGAATTTGCCCGATATGGTGGGTCAAAAATCCTATACCTCCAAGGAGGCCAATGGCTTATTACAAAGTTTTTTTTCGAAGAAAAACATTTTGGGTTTCGAAAAGACAGCTGCAAGAAAAGTAGGGAGTACCGTGTATTTAACGGGTAGATTATTGTCGGGGACTACTAAATTTAATATCACTTTATTGTTACAAGAAAATAAAAATGGCTTTACCATTGTGAGTGTTAGGGTAAGCTAATGATGATTTCAAATTTGAATGCATGAGTAAGAAAAACAAATCAAATAGTTCGCAAAGTTCTCCTTTAGTATATAGTACCGATCCAAATTACCTGCCTCCAACCGAGGAGGAAAATGTGGAAACACTTGCGCCTGCCGATCAGCCCTTGCGCGTCATTTTAGAAACCAAACATCGTGCAGGTAAAACGGTCACCATTGTGTATGGTTTTGTGGGTAACGAGGAGGATATGAACCTACTAGGTAAAGCACTAAAAAACCATTGTGGTACGGGTGGTTCAGTCAAAGATGGAGAAATTATTATTCAAGGTGACCACCGTCAAAAAGTATTTCAATACTTAAAAGCAAAGGGGTACAATAAGGCTAAATTATAGCAGTCGGTTGAGCTTAAAATAAGTACTGATATTTATTCAGATGCTCAATAAATTAGAAATACACTTCTAAATTGCATCTGTTTTTTAAATCTCTCACCAAAGGAAATTGCTCAGCAATACGATCGTATTTTTGTTTGCTATTTAAGCGCATATGCAATGGAACATCTTCTTGTTCACCTGCTTCTACAAGAATATCAAACTGAATGGCTCTGTTTTGAAAAGCGTCCCAAATTTTTTCTAAGAAATTCATCCTTTCCTGCTCTACAAATTTTTGTGCAGTTAAGGCCCCAACTGTTACCGTAAAATGAATATCATCTATAATAGTTAAGACGGCCACTTTAAAAGTGCCTGAGGAAGCATGCTTGGCATTTTGTTCTAAATAAATCGCGTATTCGTCCCAGCATTTTTTAAGTAATTCCATTTCCAGTGGCAGGGATTCCTTCACTTCCTCGATGTCATATTCCTGACCATATTTTTGTTGCAATACGGCTAATAAATTCTTTTTAGGGCCACCAGTACTTGTATCGGTTGGGATTACAGGTATTGTTGCCTGCTTTTCAGGTGCGGTTTGCTTTGCAGTAGGCGTAGGAGCAGGAGTAGGAGTAGGTTGTTTCGCAGCTGCTGGCTTTGCTGGTGCCGGCTTTGCAGGTGCTAGGACATTGGTTTCAATCACCAACTTTGCTTCGGAATTCACCACCATATTACTTAATGGCATGATTTTCTTTAAGCGAATTGGATAGTGTGCGTCAACTAGTTTTTTTTTTACTATCTGGTTGTCTTCCAAACTTAACTCAATGGCCTGCGCTAAAAAATTTAATTTAATAATGGCCATTTCCACATGCAATCTTTTATTGCGCGCCATTTTAAAATGTATCTCAGCATCGTTTAAAATATTCAATGCACTCACTAAATAGGGAGTACTAATTTGCTTTGCTGTTGTAATGTATTGTTCTCTCCAGCCTTCAATAGATTCTAATAAACCCGCACTGGCTGGATCCTTACAAACCAATAAATTTCTAATAAAACTTGCAAGACCATACAATACCATATCTCCTTCAAATCCCTTCTGATTAATTTCATCATACAATAACATGGCACTGGTCAAATTCTGCGTTCTTAAGTATTCTAATAATTTAAAGAAGTATTCTTCGTCTAAAATATTTAAGTGCTCTAGTGTATTTTTATAAGTCAATTCCCCGTTGGAAAAACTTACAATTTTATCTAAAATACTCAATGCGTCACGCATACAACCTTCACTCTTTTGAGCAATTAATTGCAATGCGTTTCTTTCGGCTTTAATATGTTCTTTGCCTATGATTTCTTCCAAATGCTCCACTGTATCATTGGAAGTAATACGTTTAAAATCAAAAATTTGACATCTACTTAAAATGGTAGGTAAAATTTTATGCTTCTCGGTAGTTGCTAATATGAAAATGGCATAGGGTGGTGGTTCTTCCAACGTTTTCAAAAATGCATTGAATGCACTTGCACTTAACATGTGGACCTCATCCACAATATATACTTTGTATTTTCCGGCTTGTGGCGCAAAACGAACTTGCTCAACTAAGGATCTAATATCATCTACCGAGTTGTTACTCGCGGCGTCTAGTTCATGAATATTTAAACTAGCTCCTTTTTCGAAAGAAGTACAACTATCACATTCGTTACAAGCTTCTCCATCCTTTGTGATATTGGTACAGTTAATCGTTTTGGCTAAAATTCTTGCACAGGTAGTTTTACCCACACCTCTTGGTCCACAAAACAAAAAGGCATGTGCCAAATGGTTGTTTAAAATGGCATTTTTCAAGGTTGTCGTAATATGCGACTGCCCCACCACTGTATTAAAGTTTTGGGGTCTGTATTTTCGGGCTGAAACAACAAAATTATCCATAGTAGACGCGCAATATACACATTATCCCTATAAAATTTAAGGGCCATTTATGCACATTAATTAGAATCAATTATGCCTTAATCTGAAGGGGAAGTACTAGTACTATATTCCATTACAGGATGGCGCTCAAAAGGGGTAGATTGAGTATCAAAAATATGTCGGTAAGTAACCATTCGACGGCTTGGTTTTGCCCCGAGGCTTTTATATATATTCACCATTTTTGGGTTCCAATCGGCTGCCCATCCCATTTCATATTCCTTGTACACATTTATTTTATAAAGCAATAGGGCGCTTGAATAAATTAAAAAACTATCAATACCTAAGGACTGGTATTTTGGCACGACCCCAAATGCAAGACCAGTAAGTCGATTGTTTTTGCCCGTCCATTTCATCCACATCAAATGTATTTTTTGTAAAAGCCCTAGTTTGCCATTAAAATATTTGAAGTATTGATTCACATCGGGAATATTAATAAACATGGCAATAGGATCCTCTTTGTAATAAGCGAACCAAACTACTCTTTCATCCATAATGGGTTTAAGCGTTTTAAACAACTTCATGATTTGTTCCAAAGTAATGGCTTTGGCTTCACCATGCTGTGCCCATGCAGCATTGTATATAGTCACAAAATCTTGGGCAAATTTTTCCAAATTGTTTTTATCTAAGTGTCTTGCTTGATAATCGGGCTTTGCTTTGAATTTTTCGTAGCGTTCTTTAAAGCGTGGAGGCAATTCTTGTTGTATATCAATGCCGTAATAGTATTGGTTGTAATAGTTCTCAAATCCATACTGCGTTATTAATTGCTCATAATAGCTTGGATTAAATGACATGCCATACATGGGTTCTTTATGAAATCCTTCCACCATCAATCCCCACCATTTATCACGATCGCCAAAATTAATTGGGCCATCCATTGCTTCCATGCCATTTTGTTTCAACCAATGTTTTGCAGTATCAAAAAGTAAATTCGCTACGCCCTGATCATTTATGCAATCAAAATAGCCTACACATCCCACCGGAAATTCAGTGCCCTTATTTTTGTATTTTGAATAATAAAATGCAGCAATGCGTCCCACCGTTTCACCTGCATTGTTTTGTACAATCCATCTTTTCGCACCTCCGTCTTTAAATAATTTATTTTTAGTAGGATCAAATACTTGTTCTACTTCGTTGTCGAGTGGTCGAATATAATAAGGGTTGTCTTGATTCACCGTAGCGTTCAAGTTTAGAAAGGATCTTACGAGTCCTGGCGTATTTACTTCCACAACATTCATAGTTGCAAGTTAGAATTTTTTTAATACACTCAATGCAAACAAGCCAGCGGTTTCGGTTCTTAAACGAGTGGGTCCTAAATGAATGGCCTGATATTGATGATGTAGGGCTTGTTCAATTTCCTTAGTACTAAAATCTCCTTCAGGGCCAATAAGTAAAATACAATCATTACTCGGCTCAACAGCTTTTATATTTATTTTTTCAGCAGGTTCGCAATGCGCAATCAATTGTTGTGCTGCAGTAAAGTCCTTTATAAAACTATCGTAGGGAATAGGAGCAGTTAAGATAGGCAACCAGGCTTGCTGACTTTGTATCATGGCCGATTGTAAAATATTTTGCATTCTATCGGTTTTAAATCGCTCATGTATAGTTCGTTCACATAATAGCGGAACAATCGTATACACGCCCATTTCAGTGGCTTTTTCAAATAGCCATTCTAAGCGCACTGCATTTTTTAATAGCGAAATGCCTAATGTAATTTTTTGCGTAGGTGCTTGTATTGATTTTTGAGATTGAATTGCAACGCTTGCTTGTTTTTTATGCGCAAGGGTAATTGTGGCTTCAAATAATTGTCCAATTCCATTCGTTAAATCAATACGGTCGCCTTCCTTCATTCTTAATACCTGCACACAATGCTTACTCGTTTCCTCGCTTAAAGTAAAATAAGTTGCGTTACTGATAAGGCTAGGTTCATAAAAATAGGGTACCGAC
>CANGMV010000113.1 GCA_947454745.1 Bacteroidota bacterium
GGCAGTTTTGAAAAAGGCAAAAAACCGGGCGTAGTTATAATTGAAAATGTTGGCGCAGAAAATAATTTAACGAACGGTGTGTCGAGGAGATTATTATAAAACTAATTTAATTTCCAATCAAATTCGGATAGTCTGTTATCAACCCATCTACACCTAGCGCAATTAAGTCATCTATTTCCTTTTTTGTATTCACTGTCCAAGGAATAACTTTCATTTTATTTGCGTGACAATAGTCCACCATTTCCTTAGTTACATATTTAAATTCGGGACTATAAATAGTGGGGGTAAAACCAAGTAAGTCTAAATTGTTTTTTACATCACTCGTTTTTTTACCCTCTACTAAATAAGCAGTTTGTACCATTGGATATTTTTGATGTAATACTTTTAAAGGTCTTAGATCAAAACTTTGAATGGAAGTTCTTTCTACAACATTTTTTTGCTTTATCAACTTCACTACTAAGTCAACAAATTCATCTGGTGCTGGATGTTCTACAATATCCTTACCATCCACCGATTTAATTTCGATATTATAAAACATTTTTCGACCCATGTGTGCACTTTTTTCTTCAACACTATCTATAAGTGCACTTAGTGTTGGAATAGCAACAGCTAACTTTTGTTGTTGTGGAAACACTGGATGAAATTTAAGACCGACATCAAATTTTTGCAAGTCAACATAATTCATTTGATAAATTATGTACTCATTCAGCTCACTCGCTTTTATATATGTTCCGCCGGGCTTAGTGGTAATAATGGGATTTAATACAGGATCATGTGAAACAACCACTTGCTTATCCTTAGTTATCGCTAAATCCATTTCCAATGTTTGCACTTTTTCGTTGTCCATCACCGCTAACATGGCAGGTATGGTGTTTTCTGGCATTAGGCCACGTCCACCTCTATGGGCTTGAAAATCAATTGACATATTATTTGAACGATATTGCTTTGTAATTGTACAACTGGTAATGGAAAAAATTCCTGCTAAACTTGCAATGATTAATTGTTTACATCTCATAACACTGATATTCACATAAAGCTATTCATTTTATGTAAACGATCATATTAATTTCTCGTTATGTGTTAATCAAATTTCTCTCCATATTCTTTTAGGATTGTACTATCTAGTTTTTTTGCAATTTTTTTAAGTTCTGACATTCTACTATTTAAATATCTGTTGGTATTCAGACCGAAAGAAACCAAATTCAGCACTTCTTTAGCTTCAGATTTATTATTTTGTAAAATATTATCTGCTTTTTGTGGTCTTTTAAATCGCATTGTTCCTGACCCTTGATTTGATAACATTTCATAGGAAATATTTGGGTTAAAAATTGCAGTCATTTTAAATCTTGCTTGTTCTAATGTACGTTCTCTTAAGACTTCTAATTTATCTGTAGAGTTTAAGATTCTTTCATATTCCTGAATGCCAAAAACTATTTCTGGATTTTTAATCATACGTAAACCTCCGACTGATTTAATTTGATCAATACCCACATGTGAACTTTCAAAAGTGGCTCTCAAAGAAAGATTGCGCACATAATAATAAAAGTCTTCATTGGTTAAAGTATTATTATTAATGGAAATAAATAGTGTATCTAATGCATGCAACCTTATAGTATTTTGATTTACTACAGTATCAATGTTTTTTAAATCTAATTGCAAATCTTCATGCACATTTTTTAAATAAGAAATTTCACGATGCTTTTCCACTTGGTGTTCTCTTAGATTCTCTGCAAAAAAGCCAAGACTAACAGCTAAAAAAAGCATTATAAATTCAGTGATATATTCTTTGAATTTTTTAGGATGATGTGAGTGGTGATGTACTTCCATAAAGAATTGTTTAATGCGCTTCTTGTATTGCTTGTATTAGTTTTATGGCTTTTTCATTTTGGATTTTTGCCATGATTTGATAAAATGCGACATATCCTTTTGCAACATTTACATAATTAGCATACTCAAAAAAAACATTCTTATCGTTTGTTAAAAATTTATTTCCAGTTTGGGCAGCTATTTGATTTAATATTTTTTTATCATAAATCACCTCCCCAAATTTTCCAGTAGCCGAAAATGTATTCAAATGCAAAATTTTATTTTGGATATGATGAAGACTCGCCCATCTTTCCATCATCGCATTTTCTTGCGTCTTCATTGCTGCTTGTCCCTTTTCATAATCAGTAATCAAATCAACTAAATGGTGGTCTCTAATTAATCGATACCCACCTGCACTTTTAAGTTGATCGATAGTGCCTAAAGCAAAATTAACAGGAACTGTACGAGTGACTGCAACAATACTATTCATATAGATTGTATCAATATCCTTTTCATTTAACTTTTGCTTATATACCAGTTTCACTATGACATTACCAGCCCCCATCATTTCAAACATGGCATTTTGTTTTTGCTTCATTTCGGCCGTATCCGCTTTTAAATCCGCTACCAAACTTGTAAGGTAGTCATGTTCCTTATGCCTATCAGTTCTGTATTCTAAATAGGCTTCCGACATAAAACCCAAAAACACTGCAAAAAACAGCATGAAAAATTCAGCTAAATGCTCTTTCAATTTTTTGGGACCGCCATGTCCATGTGGGTGATGTACTTCCATTTATTTCTTTTTTTCAATTATTTCAATTGCTTTATTGGCATAGTATGTCATAGAATCTATGTCACTGATAAATCCGTCCATTATCATTTTTGTGTCAGATAGCAAATACTTTGTTTCTCTTATCGCTTCAGTTTTAATTGGAGCAATTCCCATTTTTTGCGCTATAGGATTAGGGGGATACCTCCATTGATGATCATATATTTCTGGATCAGTAATTTTAGGAATCACCGTATACATAAATATTTTCAGTTGATCCATACTTAATTTTTCCAATGAATTATAATCATTCAACCAAAAATTATATTGCTTTATATAAGCTGCTAACTCTTTATTTTCTTCCTTTAAAAAATATCCCTTTGTTTCTGCTTCATTCCTGCTTTTGTCATTCGTATTTAATATCAAGAAAACTCCATAATTAACTAAAACCCTGTAATATGCTTGCTGATCAATTGTGTTGGGGTTGGCATTTAAAAAATTTCTTAAGCTATCTGATAACTTTATTTTTTCAGCTTCATTTTCACGGATCATCTTCATTTGTACTAAATCACTTTTTAAATCTTTTGCGACCACTTCAATTAATTGTTTTGCTTTTTCCTCCTCGGACATTTTTTCTCTAATATTTTCAGCAAAAAATCCTAATGTAACCGCCAAAAAAAGCATGAAAAATTCCAAAATGTATTCAGTCCATTTTTTCTTATGCGCGGGGTGATGAGCATGATGTACTTCCATTATTAATATATTATCATTAAATATAAAGAAATAATATACTATATGAAAATTTTCTGTTCTATTTTATGTTGAATCCTAATGCAGTACTTCCTGCAAAATAGCCAGTGATTTGATTTCCTTAAACCCTTTATAGTGCCAGCTTAAAGAGAGTTGGAAAAGCTCTAAGATTTTTTTTCGTTGATGCCCACTTAACACTATGTTTTCCAAATCATTGTAAAATTGTACTTGCAAAAACGTTGAAGCAGTTTGTGCTTCATGGCCTTCTAAAAAAAACGGATGCAATGGTTTTTCTTTTACAAACTGTCCTTCTTTCACGTCCAAGTAGGCCATTTCATTTGAATAATTGCCCTGCAATCCAAAACCCAATGTTTCACTTAAATGAATTAAAAAATAAATAGGCAAATTACTTGCAAGTGCTGCAACTCCTTTATCTAATTGCTTAAAAGTATCTTCGATTAAATAAAATAATTCAGGATGAGGCTCGGGTTGAAGCGTTTGTTGTAATACTTCTACAATATAGGTAGCCACTGCATTGCGAACCACATCGGAGTAAACATTTTGATAAATATAATCCCAGTTCACTTCCTTAACCATTTGCAATCCTTTCATTGGACTATGGTACACTTCCATTTGTAAAATGGCGGCAGGTTGATAATACACTGCTTTGTTAGATCCTTTTTTACTAGTAGTCCTAACTCCTTTTATAATGTATTGTTGTAACCCAAAAAGCTCGGTATAAATAGTGGCAATTAGGCTTGTATCCCCATATTTGGTAACTCTTAATACAATTCCTTTTGAGTTGTGTAACATCTTGAATAAAAATAAACTTTGTTTTTTAGAAAATCTTCAAATCGTTTTATTTTATTTATAAGTAAGCAAGAAATACATTTACTAAATGATTTTAACTTTCAAGCATAAAGGTCTTTTATTACTTTGGAAGACCGGAGATACAAGAAAGCTTCCTCATGATCAAATAACTAAAATCACACATATTTTGACTACCCTGAACGTAGTAAAACAAGTTCCAAATGATCTCATTTCTTTTAAAAATTGGGGTATTCACAAATTAAGAGGCAATTATGACTCTTATTGGAGTTTAATTATCAAAGAAAATTGGAGAATAGTTTTTAGATTTGATGAGGAAAATGTTTACGATGTAGATTTGGTAGACTATCATTAATTTTACAGCATGATTAGAGGTATAAAATATAATACACATCCAGGGGAAATACTTAAAGAAGAAGTGGTTCTTGCTAATCAATTGTCTATAACGGAAGCTGCAAGCTTAATGGATATATCTAGAAACACGCTTTCTAATGTACTAAATAGAAAAGCACCCGTCACTCCGCTCCTAGCAACAAGGATTGCTAAAGTATTTGGAGGTACTGCCGAAATTTGGATCAGACTTCAACTTTCTTTTGACATGAAAGAAGCTGAGCAATTAAGTAAAAGTTTGAAACTAAAACCATTCAAAGCTAAA
>CANGMV010000114.1 GCA_947454745.1 Bacteroidota bacterium
GTTTAGCAAAACAAGTTGCTCAAAAAGGTTTGACAACCAAAGCTGAATACATGATCACTCCAGGTTCTGAGCAAGTAAGATACACCATTGAAAGAGATGGCTTCTTAGATGTATTCAGCCAAATTGGTGCAAAAGTATTTGCAAATGCATGTGGACCTTGTATTGGAATGTGGGAGCGTGTAGGTGCTGAGAAAAAAGAAAAAAACACAATCGTACACTCTTTCAACAGAAACTTCGCAAAGCGTGCCGACGGTAATCCAAATACTTATGCTTTCGTAGCATCTCCAGAGATTGTTACTGCATTAGCGATTGCAGGTGATTTAACTTTCAATCCATTAACGGATACATTAACAAACGATAAAGGCGAACAAGTTAAATTGGATGCTCCAACTGGTGATGAATTACCAACAAAAGGTTTCGCAGTTGAAGATGCTGGATTCCAAGCACCAGCAGAAGATGGTTCAAAAGTGGTTGTTGCAGTTGATCCAACATCTAAGCGTTTACAATTATTAGATCCATTTGCTGCATGGGAAGGAACTGATTTAAAATCTTTAAGATTACTAATTAAAGCAAAAGGAAAATGTACAACCGATCATATTTCTATGGCTGGTCCATGGTTAAAATTCCGCGGTCACTTAGACAATATCTCTAACAACTTATTAATTGGTGCTGTTAACTTTTTCAATGAAAAAACAGACAACGTTAAGAGTCAAATCAATGGCAACTACGATACGGTGCCGAATACACAAAGAGCTTACAAAGCTGCGAACATTGGAACTATTGTAGTTGGTGATGAAAACTACGGAGAAGGAAGCTCTCGTGAGCACGCTGCTATGGAGCCACGTCACTTAGGTGTACGCGTGGTATTAACTAAATCATTTGCACGTATTCACGAAACCAACTTGAAAAAACAAGGTATGTTGGCTTTAACTTTCGCAGACAAAGCAGACTATGATAAGATTCAAGAAGACGATTCAATCGACGTGATTGGATTGACTACATTTGCACCTGGCACTCCGCTATCTTTAGTATTAACACATAAGGACGGAAGCACTGATACCATTAAAGCAAACCATACTTATAACCAACAACAAATTGAGTGGTTTAAAGCAGGTGGTGCCTTAAATATCATCAGAAAACAAGTTGCTGGATAGTGCTTTTTGTAGGTTTTTTTTAGAAATTTAAAACCTACAAAAAATCATCACTTAAGATTTTTAAAATCCTTCCGAATATTCGGGGGGATTTTTTTTATCTTTAACTTATGATAAACACAGCACTTGTATCTTTTGGCATGAGCGGAAAAGTTTTCCATGCGCCATTTATTGCAACCAATCCACATTTTAATTTAGCAGGAAGTTGGGAGCGTAGTTCAAAGAATATTGAAGCAGCCTACCCTGGTACAAAATCATACAATAGTTACGAAGAATTACTAGCCGATCCTAATGTAGATTTAGTGGTGGTGAATAGCCCTAACGATACCCATTATGCCTATACAAAAAGTGCACTACTAGCCGGAAAACATGTGGTATGTGAAAAAGCATTTACCAATACCTCGGCCGAAGCAATTGAATTAGACGAGCTCGCGCAAAAGAAAGGATTGAAATTAGCAGTTTATCAAAACCGAAGATATGATGCCGATTTTTTAACCTTGCAAAAATTAATTAGTGAAGGTGAAATTGGTGATTTTTTAGATGTTCAAATATCCTTTGAGCGATACCGTACCACATTAAGCCCAAAAGCGCATAAGGAAGCTGTGACGCCTGGAGCAGGGTTATTATATGACCTTGGCCCTCATTTAGTAGATCAAGCATTGGTATTGTCAGGTATGCCACTCGCGGTATTTGCAGACATTAGAATAACAAGAAAGGTTTCATTGGTAGACGACTATTTTACGATGATATTATATTATCCAAGTCATCGTATTACATTAACAAGTGGCATGGTCTTTATGACACAATTGCCCGGTTATAAAATATATGGCACTAAAGGAAGTTTTATAAAAAACAGATCAGATGTTCAAGAAGCAGCATTAATCGCTGGTAGCAAACCCAACGCGCCGCATTGGGGAGAAGAAGCGGCTACTGATTTTGGCACTTTGTATACCGATCATAATGGCTTAATCACCCATCGTATCGTTCCAAGTATTCCAGGTAATTACGGGGTATTTTATGAAAAAATGGCGGATGCGATTTTAAACAATGGTCCTGTTCCTACAAGTGCTAAAGAAGCAACTAATACCATTCGTATACTAGAAGCAGCAAGAAACAGCGCATTTAACAAAAGAGTAGTTGGCGTATAAAAACTAACACTGCAAAGTCATCAAATTTATTATGCCCCACCCCTACTTAAAAGCAATAAAAAAAACATTTGCAGCCAATGCCGATGCAACCATCGCAAAAGGCGCTAAAGCATACTTGTTAAATCAGTTTGAGTTTTATGGAATTAAAACACCGCTAAGAAGACAGCTAAGTAAAGAGTTTTACAAAACACATCCAATTGAGGACCACACTGAATTAAGTACACTTGTTAAAGAATGTTTTTCGGAACCACAAAGAGAACTACATTATTTTGCTATTGAATTATTAGGGTATCATAAAAAATTATGGAGTAAAAAAACATTGCCGCTCATTGAATGGATGATTACACATTATAGTTGGTGGGAGTCAGTAGACAGCACCAATACACATGTTATCAGCAAATTCTTTTTACTATATCCTGAATTTATTAAAGAGTATACCTTTAAATGGAACCGCTCTAATAACTTATGGCTGCAACGCATGAGCATCCTGTTTCAACTCACCTATCGCGAAAAAACTGATACGAGCCTGCTCACTGAATATATTGAGCACTGCATTTTAGAGGAAGATTTTTTTATTAGAAAGGCCATTGGCTGGGCTTTACGTGCCTATGCGAAAACCGATTCAAAATGGGTAGTCAATTTTGTAAAAACGCACCCACAGCTTTCAAATCTGTCCAAGCGCGAAGCGCTAAAACATCAATAAAATTTATTGAGTCTTTATATTTTATTAAAGACGAAAGAAATGCGCGAAGCGCTAAAACATCAATAAAAAAGCCCCGAACGAGTCGAGGCTTTAAATGTATTGAAAAAAAATATTACATCTTCTTTGCGTCTTCCAAGAACTTAGCAAGACCAATATCTGTTAAAGGATGTTTTAACAACCCTAAGATAGAATCTAAAGGACAGGTACAAACATCAGCACCTGCTTCAGCAGCTTTTACGATATGCAAAGCATTACGAATAGAAGCAGCTAGAATTTGTGTTTGAAATCCTTGTACATCGTAAATGTGACGAATTTGGCTAATTAATTCCATACCATCCCAAGAACTATCATCGATACGACCAATAAATGGAGATACATAAGTAGCTCCCGCCTTAGCGGCTAAAATAGCTTGGCCAGCAGAGAAAACCAAAGTACAATTGGTACGGATACCATTATCGGTAAACCATTTGATTGCTTTAATACCATCCTTAATCATAGGTACTTTTACTACAATGTTCGGGTGAATCGCAGCTAATTTCTTTCCTTCTTCTACCATGGTAGCAAAATCGGTAGACAATACTTCTGCACTAATGTCTCCATTTACGATTTCGCAAATTGCTTTATAATGCTCAGCGATTGCTACTTCCCCTTTTACACCCACTTGGGCCATTAAAGTAGGATTGGTGGTAACACCGTCTAAGATGCCCAATTCATTGGCTTCTTTAATTTGAGCTAAATTGCCCGTGTCGATGAAAAATTTCATATGGTAGGTTTATAGTTGAAAAAGATTTCAAAATCTGGCAGAAATAAAAAAGCCACTTTACAATATTAAAATATAAAAAGTGGCAGGCTACTCACATCGCACCGCTCAACCGCTTATCCTTGCTACATTCCTGTCCTGGGGAGGTTCTGCAGGAGCTGGTCGTGTAAGACCTGCCGATGCAAATGTAGGACAATTGAGGGGATTAAAAAAGCCCATTCAAGTTCATTTTATCAACTAATTCTGCTTGGAATTCACACTCGCAAAGCCAATTATTTGATCATATCTAGCGCCTGGTGCGCGATAATAAACCAAAACCGTATAATTGTTCTCGGTTTCCCAATGATCCCCTTCGGTATCGGAAAAATCATTCATAGGATTGGGTTCATTCCGATCTCGCAAAACATAATTATAGCTATAGTACCCTTGCTTTAATAATATCGTTTTTTGATAGGCACCAAGCTTGGCATCAAAACGCATTTCAGCGGCCTCATTTAATTCGTTATTGGTAAGTGCTCCCGACAAATACAATTTTTGATCTAATAAAGGAATACCGTCTTTGGGTAAATAAGTAAACACAACCTGCGCGTAGTCGTTTTGAATTTCACTTTGAAAAGCTTCGGTGTTCCTAATCAAAAAGCCTCCGTTTAAATCATTGAAGTTGGAATACAACAAATTCGTTCTTGCAATATCGGGCTCTACTAGGACTTTCGTTAACAAATCTTTATTGTCAAACGCTGCAATACGATCCGACTTTAGTCTCAAGCTTTGTATATCCAACCACCTTGCTTCCTTGCCTCCAGGAAAAACGAGTTCAGATTCGTTATTAAATTCTAAAACCGTGTTACGCATAAAACTAGGAGCAGTAGCAGTTTGCGCATCATTGTACCTGTAATTTTGTATCACTTTAAGGGTGAGTAAATCCGACTGAAAATAAGGCACAGATTTAATATCCACACTTGCTTTTATCTTTTGATGTGTTCTAGAAATATTACCGTCAAAGGGCTCATGCACTGAGCTTACAACATTCACTATTTCTTCTA
>CANGMV010000115.1 GCA_947454745.1 Bacteroidota bacterium
AAAGTACGTATCAAATCGTAACTAGCTATAATTCGTTCTATGATTTTGAGCACCAATGCGAAATACCTTAACAAATTGTGCATTTATATAAGTTATTGACCACTTGCATAAAAATGCAGGGATAATCTCTATTTGGCCTATTTTTACTACATGATTAAAGTGCTAAGCATACTTTGGAACAGCTTCAAGATGGCATTACAGGAGCTTAAAGTGAACAAATTAAGAACCTTTTTGTCCCTTTTTGGTATCACCATTGGTATCTTTTGTATTATAGGTGTTTTAGCTACCATCGACAGCTTAAAAACCAAGATAGGCAACGATTTATCTGGTTTAGGCAACAACACCATTTTTGTCGATAAATGGGATTATAATGGTGGACCAGATTATCCATGGTGGAAGTTTGTGAAACGTCCTGCCATGAAAATCAGTGAGATGGATTTTGTTAAAAAGAAGTCCGCTTTGGCTTCAAATGTTGCTTTTTTTGTTTCTACAAGTGCTTCTTTTAATTACGAAGAAAACATATTAAAAGGAGTTAATATGTATGGGGTAACACCCGATTTTAATTCCATTCAAACCTTTAATATAGGACAAGGGCGTTATTTTAATGAGACCGATTTTAACCGTGGCGTGCCATATTGTGTCATTGGAAATAAAGTTGCCGAAGAATTATATGGTAAAGCCGAAAAAGCATTGGGAAAACCTGTTTCTTTTAGTGGACGAAAATTATTGGTGGTTGGGGTGATTGAAAAACAGGGTAGTTCCATGATTGGAGGTTTTGATTATGATAAAACCGTTATAGTTACTTACAATTATTATGCATCCATCTTTAATCCCGATAACAACAACCCGTATATAATGGTGCAAGCCAAGCCAGGTATACCTTCCAAGGCATTACAGGATGAGTTAAACGGTATTATGCGTCAGTTACGTAAATTAAGTCCAACCCAGGATGACAATTTTACTTGCAATGATGTTGCTCAATTTAAGGAGCAAATCGAAAGTGTTTTTGGTGCCATAAACCAAGGAGGATGGGCCATTGCGGGCTTGTCCTTATTAGTAGGTGCGTTTGGTGTTGCGAATATTATGTTTGTAACTGTTCGTGAAAGAACCAGCCAAATTGGGTTGAAAAAAGCAATAGGAGCAAAGAGTAGTACGATATTATATGAATTCCTTTTAGAAAGTGCTTTCTTATGTATCATCGGTGGATTGGTTGGGCTATTCTTGGTTTGGCTGCTTACAGTAGCGCTAGGAGCCGTGCTGCCTTTCCCGATTTTCATTGCGCCAAGCATCATTTTCTTAGCATTGAGTATTTGTATTATTCTAGGGGTCATTTCTGGAATTATACCAGCTTCCATTGCTGCTAAAATGAATCCGGTAGAAGCGATTAGAACAAAGTAGTTAACTTCGCGCTGTGTCTCAAAAATCTATTACCATATTGGCCATTGAATCGTCTTGTGATGAGACGGCTGCTTCCGTAATTGTAGACGGAAAAATTTTATCCAACTACATTGCAAATCAGTTAGTGCATGAAAAATTCGGAGGCGTAGTTCCTGAATTAGCGAGTCGTGCACACATGGAAAATATTGTACCGGTTGTAGAAGAATCCTTAAAAACTGCATTCCCCAATTTAGCACATGTTCAACGATTAGCTCAATTAGATGCGATTGCATTTACGCAAGCACCAGGATTAATTGGAAGTTTATTAGTAGGTGCACAGTTTGCAAAATCATTAGCGTTAACACTTGGAAAACCCTTGATATCAGTACATCATATGCAAGCGCATGTGTTGGCCAATTTAATTGATGAACACAAACCTAGCTTTCCTTTTTTGTGTTTAACCGTGAGTGGAGGACATACACAAATTGTGCAATGCAATAGTCCTGCCGATTTAATTATATTAGGTGAAACCATCGATGATGCTGCTGGAGAAGCCTTTGATAAAATCTCTAAAATCATTGGCCTGCCTTATCCTGGCGGCCCTGTTTTAGATAAATTAGCGCAACAAGGTAATCCCAAAGCCTTTGAATTTGCCAAGCCACAAGTACCCGATTTAAATTATTCCTTTAGTGGTTTAAAAACGAGTGTATTGTACTTTTTACAAAAACAAGAACCAGGCTTTATTCAAGCAAATTTGAATGACATATGTGCATCGGTTCAGTATACCATTGTTGAAATTCTTATGCGAAAATTAAAGAAAGCCATTCAGCAAACGGGTATTCGTGAAATATGTATAGCTGGGGGTGTGAGTGCCAATTCGGGGTTAAGAGCAGGCGTTTTAGAGTTGGGTAAAAAGACCCAGTGTAAAGTATACCTACCTAATTTTGAATTTTGCACCGACAATGCCGCCATGATTGCCATTACAGCGCATTATAAATATATGGCTGGCGCCTTTGAGGATCTTTCGGTATCAGCCTCAGCTCGTTCCAATTGGTAAGCTTTTATTGCTTAACTTTGCGTCCTCAAATTATTGTACATATATGATCAGTGCTAGAAACATTACTTTGTCCTTTGGTAAAAGGGTTTTGTTCGATGAAGTGAATATTAGCTTCACTAAAGGAAACTGCTATGGTATTATTGGTGCGAATGGTGCCGGTAAGTCTACGTTTTTAAAAATACTTAGTGGCGAAATTGAGCCTACAAAAGGTTCAGTGGAAATTACACCAGGAGAGCGTATGTCTTTCTTAAAACAAAATCAATTTGAGTTCGACGAGCAAACCGTGTTGAATACTGTTTTACAAGGCCATAAGCGTATGTGGGATGTGATGCACGCAAAGGATGCTTTATATGCAAAAGAAGATTTTACCGAAGAAGATGGCATAAAAGCAGGAGAGTTAGAAGGTGAATTTGGTGAAATGGGAGGATACGAAGCTGAAAGCAATGCGGCAAGTTTATTAAGTGATTTGGGTGTGAAAGAAGATATGCATCAATCCTTAATGAAAGACATTCCAAGTAACTTTAAATTGCGTGTGTTGTTGGCACAGTCACTGTTTGGTAATCCAGACATTTTGTTATTGGATGAGCCTACGAACGGCTTGGACATTGAAACTATTGGTTGGTTAGAGAATTTCTTAGCCGACTACGAAAATATTGTATTGGTGGTGAGTCACGACCGTCACTTTTTAGATACGGTATGTACACATGTATCCGACGTTGATCGTTCAAAAATTAAAACCTTTAGCGGTAACTATTCATTCTGGTATGAGTCATCTCAATTGATGGCGCGTCAAATGAGTGATAAGAATAAAAAGAATGAAGAAAAAAGAGCTGCCTTATTAGATTTCATTGCACGTTTCTCGGCTAATGCGAGCAAGAGTAAACAAGCAACTTCTCGTAAGAAAGCATTGGAGAAATTAACAATTGAAGAGATTGAGCCATCGAATAGAAAGTACCCTGGTATTATCTTTCAGCCATTGCGTGAAGTGGGCAATCAAATTTTAAATGTAGAGCGTCTACAAAAACAAGTAGATGGTCGTATCTTATTTAAAGATGTTACTTTCTCAGTTAGCAAGAACGATAAAATTGCATTCTTAAGTAAGGATCCATTAGCGGTTACTTATTTCTTTGAAATCATCAATGAAGCAGGCAAAGCCGATAGCGGTACCTACGAATGGGGAACGACTATTACAAAGGCATATTTGCCAATGGAACATAACGAGGAATTTGTAAAGCCTTTAACATTAATGGATTGGCTTAGACAATTTGTTCCTGCGCATATCACCGATGCCGATGAGCCTTTTATTAGAGGTTTCTTGGGTAAAATGTTGTTTAGCGGCGACGACGTTATGAAAAAGACCGATGTGCTTAGTGGAGGAGAAAAAGTACGTTGTATGGTGAGTAAAATGATGCTTCAAAATCCAAATGTGGTAGTATTAGACCAACCTACTAACCATTTGGACTTAGAAAGTATCCAAAGCTTTAACGAAGGCTGTCAAAACTACCCAGGCATTGTTTTAATGACTTCTCATGACCATACCTTCATGCAAACAGTAGCCAACAGGGTAATTGAATTAACTCCAAAAGGGATCATTGATCGATTAATGACCTTTGATGAGTATATGGAAGACAAAAGAGTACAAGAACTAAGGGCTGAAATGTACGCGTAAGGGAAAAATTGGGCTGGATAAGGCTAAGATTTTCAATGTTTTAGCAATATTTGAACCAATTTGAGCGTTTAGAATAAAAAAACTTAAAAAAAATGGGACTGTAAGGTATATTTAGTTACCTTTGCCGTCCGTAAAAAATTATTTCTCATGGCTAGAGTATGTCAGGTAACAGGAAAGAAGCCGATCACTGGAAACAGCGTATCGCATTCTAACATCAAAACAAAGCGTCGTTTTCTTCCGAACTTACAAAAGAAGCGTTTCTACTTTGTTGAAGAAGATCGTTGGATCACTTTAAAAGTATCTACTGATGCTTTAAGAACCATCAATAAAAATGGTTTAGCAGCAGTTGTTAAAGATTTAAGAGCCGCTGGCGATAAAATCTAATTGTAAATAATTAAGTATAACTTATAATATACCATCATGGCACGTAAAGGAAACAGAGTTCAAGTAATATTAGAATGCACAGAGCATAAGACTTCTGGCATGGCTGGAACTAGCCGTTATATTACCACAAAGAACAAAAAGAACACCCCAGATCGTTTGGAGTTCAAAAAGTATAACCCAATTTTGAAAAAAGTAACTGTTCACAAAGAAATTAAATAATCATGGCAAAAGCAGCATCTAAAAACTCGAAAGTAAAGGATCTTAAGGCTTCTGCTGAAGCTAAAAACTGGACAAAAGTAATC
>CANGMV010000116.1 GCA_947454745.1 Bacteroidota bacterium
GCAGCACTACGCATACCCCCTCTCCAACAGTGTACATAAATAGTGGGTTTGTTTTGATGCTGTTTTTCAAAATCATTTACCCATTTCTCAACCTGCTGCACCATGGGTAACATCTTGTGTCCAAAAAAGGGCAATGCAATTTTAATGGCATCTTCTCTACTTTGTTTTTTATAAGTAGTTCCAACAACCGCTCTTTCATCGTTATTAAAAAGAGGAAGCGAATGAGCACCCGGTATATGTGCGTGTTCATATTCGCCAGGACTTCGAACATCAATGATAATTTGATGCGGCGCATTTAAAATAAAATCATCTAACCCAATTTTTTGAACAGCCATACTACAAATGTAAGGCGTTTAGAGTGGCTGCAAGTGCATTGGTTGAAAATTCATAATGATGAGGCCAAACATAGTGCTTGTTGGCGGCCTGTTTCAGCGCTGCTGCTAAATTAAAAGTAGATTGATCAAATGATATTGCCCAGTTTTGATCACTCCAATACTTAGCCAAATACATTTGTTCTGTTTGTCCGGGAGTTGGCACCAGAATTAATTTTTTTTGAAAAGGAATCAATTCCATTAAACTCGTATAGCCTCCTCTACAAATAATATATTTTGCACGTTGAATTTGTGCAGCTAGTTCCATGCCAGCTAAATGATGGTAAAGAGCGCCAGTTGGTGTTATTTTATTATATAATTTTTCATTTGGTAATCCAGCGATCATTACAAAAGGAACACCAACTTCATTTCCGGCTTTCCAAATTTCATTTTCAAATAAAGTTCTTTGCGGTTCCGGTCCTGAAACAATACCTAAAAATTCAATTTCATTTTCACCAGGTTCATTTGTTATTGTTTCTTTTTTATAAAGTCGAGACAGATATCCCATATACCAAATTGCTATACGTGGCTTGTGTTTCGGGCGTGTTAGTGCTCCCGATAAATTTAAAATACCTTCTGTGTCCGGTATCCAACAAGCTTTAAAATGTTGTAACCAGTTAGATAATAGTATTTGGTATAAACTACTTGTCCATGTAAAAGGAGTTTGTAAATTTAATTGATGGGTGATAAAAACGGAAGGAATTTTTTTATGAAAAAATCCAAATCGATTATCTGAAACAATTAAATCAAAATTATATTTCTTTTGAGTTGTCTTTAACCAAAAGTATTCACCTGTAATATGCGCAATGATTTTTGGGACCTGCATTAACAAGGAAAAAAACAAGAAACTTTTCTGTTTTGTATAGTGAATATGATATCCCTTCAGTTTAAGAAATATTGCGTTGGGCAAGGCCTCTTTTAATATCGCTTCTTGTGGTCCATCTGTTGCAATATATACTTGGTAACCAAGTTCCTGAAATGACAACGCAATTGGAATACACCTAGTGGCATGACCTAGTCCCCAATCAAGTGGTGATATACAAACCGTGCGTTGTTTCATGAAGCGTGAAAATTCTATTTATCTTTTTCAATCGTCAATACCACGCCGTTAATACAATACCTTAAGCCTGTAGGAGGAGGACCATCTTCAAATACATGTCCTAAATGTGCTTTACACTTTCCGCATTGTACTTCTGTACGACTCATTCCATGTGTATGGTCGGGCGTATAAATAAGGGCTGCTTTTGTTATAGGTTCAAAAAAACTTGGCCAACCACAGCCACTACTAAATTTTGCATTGCTTTTAAAAAGTGCATTGCCACAAGCAGCACAGTGATAAGTGCCTACTTCTTTACTTTCTTCAAAAGGACTTGTAAAAGGACGTTCAGTGCCTTTTTCTCTTGCTACATAATACACTTCGGGTGATAATACTTGTTTCCATGTGGCATCAGGCACAACCACGGTATCCTTTTGGTTCGGCTGATAGTAAGGGTTTTGCTTATTTTCCATTGTAGTGTTTTTAGTGGTCTTTGACTTTGAAGTTCCTTGCGCACAGGCCGAAAAGCTAATTAGTGTAAGTAAACAAAGTGTTTTAAACATAATGATTGATTCTAGTATAAAAATACTAACAAGTATTTGAAACTTTTGTTTAGTTTTTTAAGTGGTGCATGAACAATAATTTAGCCGAGTTCAGTATCTTTGAAGCCAACTCTTTAGCATGTTTAATTTAATCTTATTTGGCCCTCCAGGTAGCGGCAAAGGAACTCAAAGTGAAAATATTATTGCCGCCTATGGTTTGCAACATCTTTCCACAGGAAATTTATTAAGAAGCGAAATTGCCGACCAAACCCCATTAGGCTTAAAAGCAAAAACATTAATGGATGCAGGACAGTTAGTACCCGATGATGTTGTGATTGGCATGGTAGACAATTTTATGACCGCACATCCTGAAGCGAAAGGATTTTTATTTGATGGTTTTCCACGCACAACTGCACAATGTGTTGCATTAGATGACCTATTAAAACAAAAGTCAAACGAAATTAATGTAGTGCTTGCTTTAGAAGTAACTGAGGAAGAATTGGTAAAAAGATTATTAGGCCGCGGTGCAACATCGGGTCGTAGCGATGACACCAACGAAACCATTATTCGTGCAAGAATTAAAGAGTACCACGATAAAACCACTGCTGTAGCTACGTATTATGCACATTTTAATAAAGTAGTTTCTATAAAAGGAGAAGGCACGGTGGAAAGCATTTATGCAGATTTGAAAAAAGAAATAGACGCAAGAATATAATTGTAAAATATTTTATAGAAACAAAAAAGGATCAACAAGCGTTGATCCTTTTTTTATAGATAGATTTTTAAAATTAAAATTGCATCTTAAATATTCAAACCTCCGCAAGCACTAATTACTTGACCCGTGATATAACTACTTAATTCACTAGCTAAAAATAAAGTGGTGTTGGCAATTTCTTCGGCCTTTCCAAATCTACCCAAAGGAATTTTATCTAAGAATGCTTTTCCTGCTTCGCCTTCGTTTAAATAATGTGTCATATCGGTTTCAATAAATCCCGGAGCAATAGCGTTGCAACGAATATTTCTACTTCCAATTTCAGCAGCAATCGACTTTGTAAAACCAATGATACCGGCCTTGCTAGCAGCATAGCTACTTTGTCCTGCATTGCCACGGATACCTATTATTGAACTCATATTAATAATGCTACCGTTTCTTGCTTTCATCATTGGACGAATAACCTGCTTGGTCATATTAAATACGCTCTTTAAATTCGTCTCCATTACATCATCCCATTGTTCAGGAGTCATGCGCAACAATAAATTATCTTTTGAAATACCGGCATTGTTCACACAAATATCAACGGTACCAAAACTAGCAACCACATCATTTACAAAAGTTTCACAGGCAGCAAAATCTCCTGCGTTGGCTTTATATGCTTTTGCTTTTACACCTAATTTTTCAATTTCTGCAACCAACTGAGCTGCTTTATCGGCGCTACTATCGCTAACATAAGTGAATGCAATATGCGCGCCTTGTTCAGCTAATTTTAAAGCAATGGCTGCACCAATTCCTCTTGCTGCACCTGTTACGATTGCTACTTTTCCGTCTAATAATTTCATAGTATCATTATTTTAACAAAGATAAATTATTTAAGGGCTTGATGTATACTTTTAATTTCGTCAACATAAATTCTTTCATTAGAAAGCCTTGGCACTTTATGTTGTCCACCTAATTTCCCTTTTTGTTTTAACCATTCATGAAAACAACCTTTTTTTACTGCAGTAATATGTGGTAAACTCAATGCAATATTTTTATGTCGCTTGGCTTCATAATCGCTATTAAGGGCTTGTAAATTTGCATCCAATGCAATGGTAAATGCTTGCAAGTTTTGAGGGTCCTCTTCAAATTCAATTAGCCATTCATGCGCACCCGATGCGTGATCCGACATATAAATAGGGGCTGCAGTATATTCTTTCACACTTACACCAAACGCTGCACAGGTTTCACTTATAGCTTTGTCGGTATTGTCGGCAATTAGTTCCTCTCCAAATGCATTGATAAATTGTTTTAGCCTGCCCGACACTTTAATTCTAAAGGGATTCAGTTGTGTAAACTGAATGGTGTCACCAACTAAGTATCTCCATAAACCACCATTCGTACTAATAACAATGGCATAGTTTTTTCCTACCGCTACGTTATTTAAACCAATGGTAAGTGGATTCGCTTTTCCATATTCTTCAATAGGCATGAACTCATAAAAAATGCCATGATTTAAAAACAACAACATCCCTTCTTCATTCATTCGATCTTGTGCTGCAAAAAATCCTTCGCTAGCATTGTATATTTCTAAGTAATTACAATCAGGACCTATTACTTTTTTAAACTGTTCTTTATATGGTGTAAACGAAACACCACCATGAATGTATAATTCAAAATTGGGCCAAACTTCTTTTATATTTTGTTTGCCCGAAATTTCTAAAATTCGTTTTAATAAAACAAGGGTCCAGGTGGGCACACCCGCAATGGAGCTTACATCCTCGTTCATCGTGCTCTGAGCAAGGCTTTCGATTTTTTCTTCCCACTCATCCATAAGTGCAATAGACAATTCTGGAACGCGTATTAAATTTGACCAGATAGGAGAATTTTGTAAAAGCACGGCACTTAAATCGCCATATTGAATATCTTCTTTTATGGGATGCACTTGATGACTACCACCAATCACCAATCCCTTACCCATTAACAAATCACTATTGGGTAGCGCATGATAGTAAATAGTTAACACATCCTTAGAGCCTTGAAAATGATTGTCCTCAATACTTTCTTTAGTGATAGGAATATACTTGCTCTTGTCGTTGGTGGTGCCGCTACTTTTTGCAAACCATTCCAC
>CANGMV010000117.1 GCA_947454745.1 Bacteroidota bacterium
GCAACCGTTTATTTAAATAGAAACACGGAGCAATGGAACTACCAGTTCATAGCCGATTATTTTGCAACCGATTCCAATACGAAAAAATCTAGCAAGGTTGACCTTAAAAAAATCGACATCTCCCATATTCATTTTATTCAAGATGATAAATGGCTGGGGCAAAAAATGGAACTAAATGCTGATAATATTTTAATCAATATTAAATCTTTTCAAAAACAGCATATTAGCATTGATCAAATTATTGCCAATAAACCTTTCTATTTAATTCAGGCAAGTAAAGGATTAAAGCCTTTACATAAAAAATCAAGCATTGTTCAAACAAAGCGCCTAGTAAAATCATCCGAACCCAAACAACTCTACTTTAATCCTACCCATTTAAATATAACGGTGAATGAAGTACAAGTTATTAAAGGCGGCATGTGGATCGAATACGAATTTAACAAACCATACGATTATTTTGACGGTGAACATATTCGCATGCGTGACATTAATGCAACGCTAAATAATGTGCATTTTATTGAAGATACGATTAAGGCAAAAATTCAATCCCTTCAAGTTAAAGAGCGTTCGGGATTTGAAATTAAAAAATTAACAGCTGCATTTAGATTAACTCCACAAATTATGGAGTTTGATAAATTATTATTAAAAACGAATAATAGTTTGATTGGCAATTATTACGCCATGCAGTACACCAACTTTGTAGAAGATTTTAATAATTACAATCACAAAATTATCATGAAGTCTCGCTTGGTGAATGCAAGCGTTGCAACCGATGATATCGCCTATTTTACGCCTCAATTAAAGCACCTACATCAAAAAGCAAACATCAGTTGTCACTTTACTGGTAGCGTAGATCAATTTGAAACCAAGGACTTAGCTGCACAATACAATAACTCATTTGTTACTGGAAGTTTTTCAATGAAAGGCATCCCAGATATGCGTAATACACAAATTGCTTTTTCGGGGGTGAATGCAAAAACGAATTATAAGGACTTAAGTGCTTGGATTAGTGACTTACAAAATATTAAAGAATTTCCTTTTGATGCACTTGGAGAACTTCGTTTTAAAGGAGATTTTAATGGTACTTTATATGACTTTGTTACTAAGGGAACCATTGGAACTAAAATGGGTTTGGCCGAAACCGAAATCCGTTTGCGATTCCCTGAAAATGGAGAACCTAGTTACGAAGGCTTATTAAACACCTACCACTTTAATGCAGGCAAGCTCTTTCAGATTGAGTCAATGGGCTTACTTAATTTTAAAGGCAAAGTGGCCGGCTCTTCTTTTAAGCTAGATAAAATAAAAACAAATATCGAAGGCAATATTGATTCAATTGAATTTAATAAGTATACCTATACGAATATTAATACCAACGGATTATTGCAAAAAGGATCCTTTAATGGCACCTTACGCATTAAAGATCCGAACATCAATTTTATAAGCAATATCGAACTTGATTTAAAAAATAAAGCACCTCGTATAAATGCAGTAGGCGATTTGTTAAATGCGAACTTACAGCAATTACATATCTCTAATAATGCAATTCAATTAACCGGCTTATTGGACATTAATTTTGCAGGAAATAACATTGATGATTTCACAGGATATGCTAAATTCTTTAACGGTAAATTAAAGGGCACTGCAGCCGTAGTGAATTTCGATTCACTTACGCTGCAATCTTCTACCTTAAATGGCATAAAAAATATTCAACTAGCAAGTGATGATATTCAAGCCTCTATTAAAGGAAAATTTAATATCCTTCATCTACCTGCAAGTGTGCAGTATTTTATGCAACGTTATTTGCCAACCTATATTCCTGCGCCAAAAAACACGCCTGCTAACCAAGAGTTTGCATTAAACATAAAGACCAATTATTTTGAACCCTATATCCGTCTTTTTAATAAAGACATTACTGGCTTTAATAATATCAATTTAACGGGTGCTTTAAATACCGACAAAAAGCACATTGAAGTAAAATCAAATATTCCTTTTGCTAGTTTTAAATACAATTGGGCCGACTATGCAATCAAAAATGGCATGATCGAAGGCAATGGCGATATTGATTCTTTGCACTTAAATATTGTAGCGACTAATTTTAACTTAACGGATAGTTTTAGTTTTATCAAACCTGTTTTACATATTAATACGAGTAATGATATTTCGGAACTAGCCCTTACAGCAACCAGTGCATCTGCGCTAGAGCAAGTGAATTTAAATAGTATTGTGCATACCTATCAAGATGGTATTGCTGTAAAATGGCTGCCCTCCTATTTTTTATTGAATCATAAAAAATGGGATATCGAAAACCAAGGACTTTTAAGTATTCGAGAAAGTAATACAAGTGCCAATAATTTCAAATTTACACAAGGATTGCAAGAGTTCATTTTTAGCAATGCGCCGAATGAGAAAAATACACTTCAGTTAGAATTAAAAAATGTGATTCTTGGTGACATTACAAAACTTTTCTTTAGCTATCCTAAATTGGAAGGTATTACCAATGGCAAAGTACGTCTTAAAAATTTATTACAAGATTTTGAGATGACGGCTGGTTTACAATTGTCACAATTTACATTTAATAACGATTCTATCGGGAACGCACAATTAACCACTTCGTATATTCACTCTAAAGGATTGGTACCCTTTAATTTGAATTGCACTAATACTGAATATAACTTATCAGCAATTGGCGCATATAATATAAATGATAGCACAAATCCATTAGATGCTACTTTGAACTTGAATCATTCTAAATTTAGTTTAGTACAACAATTTATTGGAGGCGTATTAACTAATTTAGATGGCAGAGCAAATGGCTCTATTCATTTTGGTGGACGCATAGAACACCCCTATTTATTAGGTGCTGCTAATTTGGAAAATGCTTCCTTTGTAGTGGATTATACCAAAGTGAAATACCAAATTGATAGTGGCGCACTCATTCAATTTACAAAGGAGGGTATTGATTTTGGGTCGATTCAAGTGAGTGACAGGTTTAATCGAAAAGCGAATTTTAAAGGCAAAATACTGAACCAAGGTTTTCAGCATTTGGAATACGATATGGAAATGAGTAGTTCCAAAATTGAACTTATTCATACCGACGTTCTGGACAATTCTAATTTTTATGGTCAAGCGGTAGGTAAAGCTTCCATGACCATTAAAGGGCCCGAAGAAAATATCAAAATGTCCATTACGGCCGATGTAAATGACAGTTCTCATATTTACTTACCCAATACCACCAGTAAAGAAAGTGGCAAATCCGATTTTATTGTATTTAAAAAATATGGTAAAACGGCTATTAAAAGCGCCGATGTACCTGCCTATAATCTTGTTGTTGACTTAGAAGTAACCGCCAATAACAAAACACAGATCGATGTTATTATGGATGAATTAACTGGGGATGTGATCAAGGCTGTTGGTAATGGTCGTATCAAAATTAGAGCTGGCAATATTGAACCGCTTACTATTAGAGGTAAATACAATATTGAGTCAGGGAAATATGATTTTAATTTTCAATCCTTTATTAAAAAACCATTTGAATTAATTCCTGAAGCTGGTAACTATATTGAATGGACAGGTAATCCAAACGAAGCTGATATTCATATAGATGCTAGGTATACTGCCGAACGTGTAAGCTTAAATGAACTTGTAGGCTCGGGCAACTTTAGCAATGCAGTAAAAAGTTATCGTGGCAGTGTTTATGTGATTGCTGCACTAAGAAATAAATTATCACAACCCGATATTAAATTTTCATTGGCATTCCCACAAGGAAATCCAATTAGTTCCGACAATGAGTTTTCGCAATTTATATCAAGACTAGAAAGAGATGACAATGAGATTTTAAAACAAGTTTCTTTCTTAATTGTGTTTAACTCATTCGCGCCTGTTAGCTTTAGCAATACCAATAATAACAATGCGTATACGGTTACGGCTATTGGCATTAATACTATTTCCCAATTATTGACCAAGGAAATAAACAAGTCCATCAGTAACTTACTAAACAAAGCTACGGGTGATAAGAGTTTACGATTTGATATTGGATCTTCGGTATACAATAGTGGCAACTTATTGGATCCAACCGGTGGTGGAATTGCAATTAATGCGAATAAAATTGACCGAACTAGAGTGAATTTAAAACTGGGCCGTAGTTTCTTAAACGAGAAAATTATTGTAAATGTGGGTGGCGATTTAGATTTTAATGTACGCAATACCAGCACCCTTCAAAATAGCGACTTACAATGGTTGCCTGATGTGAACATAGAATTTATTTTAACCAGGGATAGAAAGCTTAGGGCAATTGTATTTAATCGTAATAGTCTTGATATTAATGGAAGCGCATTAGGCAAGCGAAACCGACAAGGGGTAAGCATCTCCTATCGAAAGGATTTTGATGAATTTACTTGGTAATCAAGTCGCTAAATGTATGGTTACGGTAAAATACGAGGTGGAATTGCTACACAATTTTTCAAACGATAGACATAAAAATTTCGAAGCAATACCCCTTTTGACATTACTGGAATTGTATCCGGAGGGCTAATAGTTTCAAAATATTTTCCATACAATTCGGTAGGATTCGCTGGTAAATTACTAGGCACAATGGTATACGCATTCTCCCCTAGTTTTAGCGCAGGTACTGTGTTGTTTAACCAAGCAAACTTGTGAACGTCTTCCAATACACCAACTGCTATTACTGGCATTTGCAAGGGATGCGCTGTATAAAATAAGATATGTCCGCCAGGAAACCATTTATGAATAATTATGGGACTGTGC
>CANGMV010000118.1 GCA_947454745.1 Bacteroidota bacterium
CGTACCCTATAAAAAACAAAAAGATAAAGTCTGTACTAATAAGACCTATCGTCCAAAAGCTAAAACGACGAAATAAATAGTTTTAGTATGTCGGGTGAAAAAAATATCCTTTTTTTGTGTACTCAACCCATTATTATGCGATTTATTGACACTCATGCTCATATTTACGACGAATCTATTCTACCTGAATTTGATGATATATTAAAAAATGCTAAAACCAACGCCGTAGACAAAATATTGATGCCAGGGATTGACAGTAGCTGCATAGAAAATATGTTAGCTATGGAGGCGAAGTATCCAGCACATTGTGTGGCTATGATGGGATTACATCCATGTTATGTGAAAGAAAATTATGAAGCAGAATTAGCAATAGTAGAAGAATGGTTAGGGAAAAGAAAATTTATTGCAATAGGTGAAATTGGTTTAGATTTTTATTGGGATAAAACATTTACTGAACAACAACACAAAGCTTTTGCAATTCAAATGCAATGGGCGATCGATTATAATACACCCATTGTAATTCATACGCGCAATGCAATGGGAGAGACGATCGAAGCAGTAAAGCCATTTGCAAAAAAAGGACTGCGAGGTGCTTTTCATTGTTTTAGTGGCAGTAAGGAATCGGCGCAACAAATTATCGATATGGGATTTTATCTAGGATTAGGCGGCGTACTGACTTATAAAAATGCAGGAGTAGCCGAAGCAATTCAAGACATTCCAATGGAATATTTGTTCTTAGAAACCGATGCACCTTATTTACCACCTGTGCCGTATAGAGGTAAAAGAAATGAACCTGCCTATATGATTGAAGTAGCTAAAAAATTAGCGGAAATTAAGCAGTTGCCCTTGCATGAGGTAGCAGCAATTACGACTGCCAATGCGGAAAGATTGTTTGGATTGTAGATATGGCGCAATTACCGATATTTTATTTTACATTTGCAACCCAAATAGAGAGGTGTCCGAGTGGTTTAAGGAGCACGCTTGGAAAGCGTGTATACGGCAACGTATCGGGGGTTCGAATCCCTTCCTCTCTGCAAAAAAATTAGTGTTCCTTTAAGTTCTCATCCATACGCTCGTTGTATTCCAATGGTTCTGTCTTCCAATTTTTGTTGTAGGAAACGAACATTGCTATCCAAATGGATCTGGAAAGGCGCATAAAAATGGGTTGCAATAAAATTACCAAGGCGATTGCACTAAATAACCAATACAAAATACGATTGTCATCTAAATCAAAAGTCATTCCAATTAATACTTTCCATGCAACAAAGCTTGCTACAAAATATGCAACCGTTAATGCATAACTCACGTAGCCTGTACCTACATAAAATCCTACTTCAATTTCTGTTGGTTGTCCACATACAGGACATTTGTCATTCATCTTAGTGATGTTGGATAAATCGTATGGATTACTTGAAACAAATAATTTTCCTTCTCTGCATCTTGGACACTTATTGGTTAAAATACTTGAAAATATATTTTTACTCATGGGGCGAAGGTATTTAAAATAAAAGAAAGGCAATTTAATTTTCAAGTACTTGTTCCATTTGAATACCTCTGGAACCCTTTATTAATATGGAACGGTTCGAAAATGCTTGTTCTTTAAGCCATTGCTTTGCAGCAAGCGCATTGGGGAAAAAAGTATAATGGTGACGGCAGTGTTCGAAATCTCCACCTACTAATACCACATGCTCCCAAGCATATTGTTCTAGTTGCTGAATTAACTGTTGGTGTTCTTCCTTGCTAGTATTGCCTAATTCTTTCATAGCACCAATGCAGATAATTTTATGTTCCGCTTTTAGTTTAGCAAAATTTTCAATGGCCAACTGCATGCTACTTGGATTGGCATTGTAGGCGTCTAAAATAACATCGTTGTTATTCCACTTTAATAATTGCGAACGGCTATTGGTTGGTGCGTAATTTTCAATTGCAGCTTTTATTTTTTCGGTAGGCACTTTAAAATGAATTCCAATACTCACGGCCGCTAAAATATTAGGTAAATTATATGCTCCTACTAATTGTGTTTGTATTGAATCATAAGAAAATCCCTTAGTGAAGTTCACTTTTAAAAAACCATTCTCGGAACTTGCATTTGCTTGCAAGTCGCCACTATTGCTGCCATAACTAATGGTATTTTCGATGCCATTGCCCAGCTGCTTCAGATAATCATAATCACTCATTATAAATACGGTGCCATGGTGCATACGTAAATAATCAAATAATTCACCCTTGCCTTTTTTTACACCTTCTTCGGACCCAAAACCTTCTAAATGGGCCTTGCCGCAATTGGTGATAAGTCCATAGTTAGGCATTGCATACTTACAATAGCTTTCTATTTCGTGTAAATGATTTGCACCCATCTCAATCACTGCCATTTGCGCATCTGGTTGGATACTTAATAGGGTAAGGGGTACGCCTATATGATTGTTTAAATTTCCTTTTGTAGTATAAGTGATATAGTGACTTGCTAAAACAGTGGATACTAATTCTTTGGTAGTTGTTTTACCATTGCTTCCTGTAATGCCAATAAAAGGAATATTGAATTGTTCGCGATGGTGTTTTGCTAAATCTTGCAAGCAAGTCAACCCATCTTTTACTAAAATAATTTGATCCGCCCATTTCGCATCTGCCTCAACTGGCTCGTCCACGATGGCATAAGCAGCACCCGCTTCTAATGCTTTTTCTGCAAATAGATTCCCGTTAAAGTTGGCACCTTTTAATGCAAAATAAATATCTCCAGCTTTTAATTTACGCGTGTCCGTTTGAATGCTAGGATATTGCTTAAATAATTCGTACAAAAATGAGATAGATGAAAGGGGTATCATTCATTCAATGTTTAGCTATTTGAACTTAGTAAACAAGTTGCCAAGGCTACTAGTCCTTCTTGTCTACCTGTGAATCCCATAGTTTCGGTAGTGGTTGCTTTAATAGAAATATCTTTATCGCCAATCTTTAAAATACTTGCTATGCAACTTTGCATTTCAAGTACATAAGGTTTAATTTTCGGGGCTTCTAAACAAAGCGTAGCATCGATATTTACAATTTGGTAACCTTCAGCAGTAATTAAATCATAAGTACGTGCTAATAGTATCTTACTGTCAATATTTTTATAAGCATTATCGGTATCAGGGAAGTGTGTTCCAATGTCACCTAAACTCAAAGCGCCTAATAAAGCGTCGCAAATAGCATGTAATAAAACATCGGCGTCGCTATGGCCTAGAGCACCTTTGGTATGTGGTATTTTGATACCACCAATCCATAAATCACGACCTTCTACTAATTGATGAAAATCAATACCTGATCCTATGCGCAATTTCATTTGCTTATTTTTTAAATAATTTCTTCCACCAAGGCTTTCCGTCAGCGGCAGCTGCACTTGGCGTATCAAATCCAAATGCGGATGATGCACATCTAAATCCGATTGTGCTGCTAGATTTGTCTTGATCTAAATATCTTCTAGTGCCAGGATTTAACCAATAAGCGCGATCCTTCCAGCTACCACCTTTATACACTCTCGATTTATTTGAAATTAAAGTGTTTACACCCGACTCGTAACTAGCTACTTCGGGATCATCACCATCTAAAGAATTATTGCCACGATATGGATTAAAGTCATCCATATCTACACTATTTAATGGACGATAAATATCTGCTACCCATTCGTTTACATTTCCACTAATATTATACAATCCTAGACTGCTTTGTAAAAAGCTATTTACGCGAGAAGGGAAACCTGCGCCATCATTTGAATAACCAGTCATACCCATATAATCACCACTTCCATTTTTAAAGTTCGCCATGAACATGCCTTGGTTTGTTTTGCTCGTATTTCTCAAGCCTTCATTGCCGTTGCCACTCCAAGGGTAAGGAGAATCAGAAGCTACTACACTTGCATTAGGATGACTTGAATTTGAACCCGCTTTAGGGTTATTGAAATTGGAAATATAATTTTTAGGGCTAGATACTTTTGCTGCATATTCCCATTCAGCTTCGGTAGGTAAACGAAAATCAGGTACCATTACAAATTCGTCTGATGATTTCATTTTTACTTTTGGCTTCACTGTGCTTTGAACTGAATCAGTCGATTTTGTCAATCCACCCATCTTACCAACATATGGCGTTTTTGGATCAATCAATCCATAACGTAATAATGTTTTCTCGTTCGCTCTGTCTGTTCTCCAACGGCAATAGCTGTTTGCTTGATCCCATGTTACCCCAACAACTGGATATTCGTTAAATGCAGGCGCTCTAAAATAACCTTCAATCATAGGTTCATTGTAAGCAAGGTTCGTTTTCCAAACTAAAGTATCTGGAAGCGCTGCTTTAACAATTGAATCATTTTTTAAAGGGATAAATATTTTCTCTAACCAATGTATATAGGTTCTGTATTTAAGATTGCTAACCTCATATTTATCAATACGAAATGAACTTACTGTTACTCTTCTTAGGCTATTGTTCCATTCTCCCATTACACTTTCTTGGTTCATACCCATTGCAAATGTTCCACCATGAATAAGAATGGTTTCGTCAAATGGGTTATCATTTGCGGCAGCCAATTGAATGGTATTTGCCTCTTTATGACTTGTAGAAGAAAGTACTGTTGGTCCAAGTAATAGTACAGCGAAGAATAATAAAATACTATTTATAAAATTCATATCAATTTTTTAGTCAAAAATCAAGTTAATTACTTTCGCGAATATAGCTTGTTTTTTAGTCATTTATACACTGTAACTTATATACTTGTGTTAGTAAAACCCTAATTTTA
>CANGMV010000119.1 GCA_947454745.1 Bacteroidota bacterium
AGCGTCTCCAATTGAAAAATTAAAATTTATACTATGAGTTCAGTTAAAGTTGCAATCAACGGTTTTGGCCGTATCGGTCGTTTGGTTTTCCGCCAAATTTATAACATGGAAGGAATTGAGGTAGTGGCTATCAATGACCTTACTTCTCCTGCTGTATTAGCACACTTATTAAAATATGATAGTGCACAAGGTCGTTTTGATGCAGAAGTTAAATCAACTGAAGACTCAGTAGTAGTGAATGGTCATGCTGTTAAAATCTATGCACAAAGAGATCCTTCTCAAATTCCTTGGGGAGCACATAATGTTGATGTTGTTATTGAATCTACAGGATTCTTTACCGATAAAGAAAAAGCGGAATTACATATTAAAGCAGGTGCGAAGAGAGTGGTAATTTCTGCTCCAGCAACTGGCGAAATGAAAACAGTGGTCTTCAACACTAACCACGAAATTTTAGATGGTACTGAAACAGTTATCTCTGGTGCTTCTTGTACTACGAACTGTTTAGCACCTATGGCTAAAGTTTTAGAAGATAAATTTGGTATCGTTACCGGTTTAATGTTAACTGTACACGCTTATACAAATGACCAAAATACTTTAGACGGCCCTCATCCAAAAGGTGATTTACGTCGTGCACGTGCTGCAGCTGCAAACATTGTACCTAACAGTACGGGTGCTGCTAAAGCAATTGGCTTAGTATTACCTTCTTTAAAAGGTAAATTAGATGGTTCTGCACAACGTGTTCCAACTATCACAGGTTCATTAACTGAATTAACTACCATCTTATCTAAGAAAGTAACTGCGGAAGAAGTGAATGCAGCTATGAAAGCAGCTTCTAACGAATCATTTGGTTACACTGAGGACGAAATTGTAAGTTCTGATGTAATTGGTATTCATTATGGTTCTTTGTTTGATGCAACGCAAACAAAAGTAATGACACAAGGCGACGTTCAATTAGTAAAAACAGTGTCTTGGTACGATAACGAAATGAGTTATGTATCTCAGTTAGTGCGTACAGTGAAATACTTCGCTAGCAAAATTAAATAAGCAATAACTTATAGCAAATGCCCCCTTCATCGGGGGCATTTTTATTCAAATAATTACAAACGATTTTAAACTTTTATTATGAGTACTTTTAATGATTTTTCTTTTGCGGGTAAAAAGGCCTTGATCCGTGTGGATTTTAACGTGCCCTTGAATGATGCATTTGAAATTACCGACGATAACCGTATGCGTGCAACGGTGCCTACTATTTCAAAAATATTGAAAGACGGTGGTAGTGTGATATTGATGAGCCATTTAGGTCGTCCAAAAGACGGGCCAACTGAAAAGTATTCTTTAAAACATATTGTTACACACTTATCTAAATTGTTAGGAGTAGATGTGCAATTTGCCAATGACTGTATTGGTGCCGAAGCAGTAGACAAAGCAGCAGCATTACAACCAGGTCAAGTATTATTATTAGAGAACCTACGTTTTTATAAAGAAGAAGAAAAAGGAGATGTGGCTTTTGCAGAAAAGTTAGCTAAGCTAGGCGATGTATATGTGAATGACGCATTTGGTACTGCACACCGTGCGCATGCTTCTACAGCAATTATTGCTCAATTCTTTTCAAAAGAAAATAGAACTTTTGGTTTGGTAATGGAAGGGGAAGTAGTAAGTGCCGAAAAAGTATTGCATGCTGCGCAAAAACCTTTCACTGCAATTATTGGCGGTGCGAAAGTGTCCGATAAAATTTTGATCATCGAAAATTTATTAGACCGCGCAACTGATATTATTATTGGCGGCGGAATGGCGTATACTTTCTTTAAAGCGCAAGGTGGCAAAATTGGAAAGTCTATTCATGAAGATGATCGTATGCCATTGGCCCTTGAAATTTTAGCAAAAGCAAAAGCGAAAGGCGTGAACATTCATTTGCCAATTGACAATATTATTGCTGACGATTTTAGCAATGACGCAAAAACACAAAACTGCGCGAGCGGTGAAATTCCTGATGGTTGGGAAGGATTAGATGCAGGAGTTGAATCAAGAAAGCAATTTGCAAAAGTAATTTTAGCAAGTAAAACCATTTTATGGAATGGTCCAATGGGTGTATTTGAAATGGCAAATTTCCAGGCGGGTACTAAAGCCATTGCCGATGCAGTTGCCGAAGCTACTCAAAATGGTGCTTTCAGTTTAGTAGGTGGAGGAGACAGCGTTGCTGCAGTTAACCAATTTGGCTACCATGACAAAGTAAGTTATGTAAGTACAGGTGGTGGTGCGATGTTGGAATATTTTGAAGGAAAGACACTTCCAGGAATTGCTGCCATAAAAGGGTAATTCATCCTTTTTTAGCGACTTTTTCTTAAGTAAAAGTTAATATCAATCCCTTTAGCTTCGCTAAGGGGATTTTTTTGTCAGTTTATGACCGACTAAACGGCAGAAATATAGTTTGGTACTTGCTTTGCTCTATCTTTATAAACAAATACAAAACTATGTTACGCAAAAATTTAGGTTTATTCATTTTTTTAGGAGTCATCGTAATCTTATTTGGAATGGGATGTAACGGTTACAATGGGTTAGTTAATCAAGACGAGAATGTAAATCAAGCTTGGAATAATGTACAAAGCGACTACCAACGTCGTGCCGATTTGATTCCTAATTTGGTTGCCTCAGTTAAAGGAGAAGCCAATTTTGAGAAAACAACTTTAGAAAATGTAATTACTGCTCGTGCAAGTGCTACTCAAATGAAAGTAGATGCGAAAGATTTAACACCTGAAAAATTACAACAGTTCCAGGCAAATCAAGGACAATTGTCTCAGGCATTGGGCCGTTTAATGGTAGTGTCTGAAAATTATCCTAACCTAAAGGCGAATGAAGCTTTCCGTGGATTGCAAGCGCAATTAGAAGGAACTGAAAACAGAATCAAAGTTGCTAGAAACGATTTTAATAGTGCAGTAGCTGACTATAATAAAAGAGCAAGATCTTTTCCATTGAATTTAGTGGCAGGCGTATTTGGCTTTAAAACAAAGGAAGGATTTAAAGCAGAAGAAAGTGCAAGCAAAGCACCAGAAGTGAAATTTTAATAACGTCGAATTATAACCATCTTATTATGTGGAATCCCTTCAAACGAAGTGCCGATACCTTATTGACTGCCTCCGACAAGCAATTGCTTGTGGAGGCTATTCAATTAGCGGAGAAAAATACAAGCGGTGAAATACGCGTGTATGTTGAATCAAAGCTAGGGAAAGGCGATGCTTTGTCTAGGGCCACCGAAATTTTCTTTAAGCATAAAATGAACGAAACCAAGGATCGCAATGCGGTATTGGTTTACGTTGCAGTGAATGATAAAAAATTGGCTATTTATGCCGACCAAGCCATTTACGAGAAAATGGGCATTGAATTTTGGTATAGTCAGGTACAAGAAATGACAGGTCATTTTAAGACCATGAATTATGTGCAAGGCATTTCAACTGTTATTAATGAAATCGGTCAAGCTTTAAGCACGCATTTTCCATATGATGGAGCAACTGACACGAATGAATTATCGGACGAAATCATGATTGGAAAATAATTACCCAATGAAAGCATTTGTAAAAGTATTTAAGCCCTCTCTTTTATTATTAATAGTTGCTTCCTTCTTCTTCACCGAAGTGAAGGCGCAAAATATTTTGGCTAAGCCTAATCCGCCGCAATTGGTGAATGACATTGCTGGTGTATTGAGCCCTTCCGAAAAAGCAGCCTTGGAAAATAAATTAGTAACCGTCGACGATAGTAGTTCAAATCAAATCGCGGTGGTGATTTTACCAACATTAGACGGTTATCCAATCGAAGACTATGCTACAAAATTGTTTAGAGAATGGGGCATAGGGAATAAAAAAACCAACAACGGTATTTTATTGTTAGTTGCTATTAATGATCGTAAAGTTAGAATCGAAGTTGGTTATGGTTTAGAAGGTGCCATGCCTGATATCACTGCAAATAGTATTATTGATAATGACATTAAACCTGCGTTTCGTGCAGGTGCTTATTATGATGGAATTGACAAAGCAACCGATGATATTGCGAAAGCAGCCATCGGAGAATATAAAGTTGCGAGAAAGAAAACGCCTAAGGATTCTGGTAGTGGTCTTTTAATGTTTGTTATTATTGCCATTGTAATCGTCGTGATTGTTGGGAAAAGAGATGGAGGTAGCGGCGGATCCAATATTGGTGGTGGCGGATTTAGTGATATTGCTACCGGTATGCTTTTAGGATCTTTATTAGGCGGCGGAGGTGGACGCGGAAATGATAGTGGTGGTGGATTTGGTGGCGGCGGATTCGGAGGCTTTGGTGGTGGAAGTTCCGGCGGCGGAGGTGCAAGCGGCGGCTGGTAGTTTTTATATTTTTTTTAATGAATACATGCTAATATTCTACGAACTTCGGCACTTAGATAAGTAAATGGTTTTCTAAAAGAAAACTAATCGTATCGCGTGAGTAGAATATTAGTATGGATTCATGATAGCATTAATAATTACATTTTAGGCAAAGCTGCACTTACAATTGTAGCTAAATTATTTTCTCCTTTTTGTTTCTTGGCTTTTAAAATACTACCTAATACTTTTATATTAAAGTAAGCATCCGTTTGGCTTTTATAACTTTCCGGGATCGCTTCCCTAAATGCGATGATTAAATCTAATCCTTTTTTGAACTTTGCTTCATCACTCGTTTTAATAAGTAAGTTAGCAAAAGGCATGGTCATATAGAATTTTTCTTCAGACTGAATAGTTAAGGCTTCA
>CANGMV010000120.1 GCA_947454745.1 Bacteroidota bacterium
AAATAGTCAATCACTTTTTTTGCTCTATTTTAATAGAAGTACTTATTTTATTTTTAGCATCTGATTCAGGACTGTTTAAAATATAAAAATTCAAGAGAATGAAAAAAAGAACGAAAATAAAATATGATGTAGGGTTTAGAATTTCGTAGACACTGATATACTGCTTTTTAAAATTTGTGAATTTTATTAACAAATACACAATTAAATTTGAAATTAAATAAATGAATAAAAGGAAAAAAGTACTTATAAAGTGAATATTTATGCTTTTAAAAGAGCTTGAATCAACTTCTTTGAAAATTAATTTATTACTATATACTAATTGAATAATTATTAACGAAACTAGAGTTGCTAGAATAACTGAATAGTAACACCCTAGCACCTTAAGGCTTACATTCAAATAACTATAGTTTTTATTTTTATTATAGTTTAATACTTTTAAAACTATTAAAACAAGTAGGGCTATAGCAACCGGATATGCAAGAAGTAATTGTGAAATTATTTTAAGATTTATTTTGCTATAAAATATAGTCATAATGAAACATTTAAAAGATGATTTGATCAAATCTTAAATGAAAGTACATGCAATTGATAATTCAAAAATCATTTAGAATATAAGCTAATAGCGAATACTGTGCAAAACTGATGAAACAGACTTGTAATAAAATTAGAAGCAATTCTAAATTACAACCTAAAAATGAAGTCGATTTTGAAAATTTTCTATGTGGATAAAAACAAAAAAAATAGTTTAAAATAAATTTAAACTGCTTCGTAAAAAACATTCGCTTTTATTGCGATGGCTGAAATATTTTGCTGTCGCATACATGCGAAATGACCTTGTGGACATTTTTTAGTTCCGTAATTTGAACAAGGTTGACAAGGCAGGTTAGGCACAATCGCGTTAAAGTACATTTCCGTATCATCAGTCGTTGGATAATAAGGCTCTACTTGCAATGCAGGTGATGTAGCTCCCCAAATAGCTACTGTTTTTTTATGATAAGCACAAGCAATATATAAGAAGCCTGTATCATGTGAAATTACCGTTTTGGACTGTTGTACAATTAATGCCGATTCATGTAAACTAAATTTTCCGCAAGCATTAAATATTTTCACTGCATCTGCCGAGGCCACTTGCTCCCCTTCCAAAGCGTCTTCTTTCCCACCCACTAAAACAATGGGATATTTTAATTGTTTACACAGGGCTTGCAATTGCGCAACAGGTAATTTTTTTGATGCAAAAGAAGCCCCAATAACTAAGGCGATGTAACCACTACGATGCGAAGTTGGCAATGCAGTAGCAGACAATTGAATAGATGAAGGCACAAAATAATCCAGTCCATTCCCGTCATTTACTACGCCTAATGGCTCCAACGTATCTAAGCAGCGATCGCTAATATGTCGAGTAGGCATAAAATTCCAATGCAGGTTCGTTAATAAGAACTTTTGCCAACTGAGTTTTTTATAGGTAAGCGCTGGTACCCCTAAGGCCCTTTTAATCTTAAGAGTCCTAAAGTTTTTATGCAAATCAATTACGTAATCGAATTCTAAAGACTTTAATGCAGTAATAGTTGCAGATAAATCTTTCTCTAAATAATGAAAATGATCAATATACGGATTCGCTTCCGTTACCGCTTTCATGGATGGCTTGGTTAAAAAATGTATTTCAACACCAGGCAATTGTTGCTTTGCAGCACGAATGGCAGGTGTAGTGAAAACAATATCACCAATGGAAGAAAAACGGATAAAAAGTAAACGCATATGGGGTATATGTTGCGAACTAAATTAAGGAAGTGGATTATCTAGTTCTAAATAATCCAAGTCCTTATGATAAGTCTCCTCGGTATATACAAAGGCAATTAAAGTAATGCTCATTACAATAGCTCCAGTTAAAATACCACTTTGAATTATAGTCCAACCCAATTGCTTTTGTAAGATGTCTAAGAATATAAAATTAATTAACGGCAAGGCACCACGCACCATATTGGGAATAGTAGTCGCAGCTGTGGCCCTTAAATTGGTGCCAAATTGTTCAGCTGCCATTTGATTAAATATAGCCCAGTAGCCCGTACTAAAACCTAACAAGCCGCAAATGGCATACATTCTTTCGTCGTTCTGATTGTAAACCGAAAAGAACAAAACCATGACAATCATATTCAAAGAATAAAATACCAATAAAGCTTTTTTACGACTTTTAAAATATTGACTCACATAACCAATTACTAAATCCCCCATAGCAATGCCAATGTAAGCAAACATCACAGAACGACCGGAATCAATTAAGTTCACTCCATACAATCCGGTTGCAAACTTATTACTATAGTTGACTAATACCCCAATTACAAACCAAGTTGGTAATCCAATTAAAATGGCTTTGATATATTTTGAAAACCTTTTCTTATTGGTAAAGAACTGAAAGAAATTGCCTTTATCGATATTTGCCAACTTCGCGGACTCAAACATAAAGGACTCGGCGACACGAATACGCAATATTAATAAGAACACGCCTAACACACCACCTATTTGATAACACATTCTCCAGTCCTTGGTATATTGAAAAGTAAAGTAAGCGAACACTGCACCAAATAGGCCAATACCCGCTACCATGCTCGTTCCAATGCCTCTTTTATTTTTTGGTAACATTTCCGAAACCAAAGTAATGCCTGCCCCTAATTCACCTGCAAGTCCAATGCCACCAATGAAACGACAGTAGGCGTATTGATCCACATTGTGGACGAATGAGGTTAAGATATTTGCAATAGAATATAATAAGATAGAACCGAATAATACTTTTAATCTTCCTTTTTTATCGCCAATCACACCCCATAAAATGCCGCCAATTAATAATCCTGACATTTGCCAATTAATAATATGCGCACTGTCCACAATGATAGTTTCTGCAGTTGCACCTACTGCTAATACACTGGGTTGGCGTACAATGGTAAATAACAATAAGTCATATACATCCACGAAATAGCCTAATGCTGCAACAAATACAGGCAAGGATAGCAATCCAATTTGGCGATTGGTTGTCATAGGAAATAATTATTTTGATTTATGTGTAACCACTTTGATAATAACCGGAACCGTAGTCACGAATACGATGCCAAGTACAATTACTTCTAAATGTTTTTTCAGGTCGAATTGAAAATGATTTAAAATCCATGCTTGTAAAAAATGACCCGCACATAACATACTTGCCACCCACGCTAAGCTTCCTACAATATTAAAATATACGAACTTGTTTTTATCCATTCTTACAATTCCTGCAATAATAGGAGCAAATGTGCGCACAATAGGAATGAAACGGGCAATTACAATTGCTCTTCCTCCATGCTTTTCATAAAATTCCTGCGCTTGTACTAAATATTTTTTCTTGAAAAACATATTCTCTTTCCAATCAAACATAGCAGGCCCTACATTCTTTCCGATTGTATATCCCACATAATTTCCGATCACTCCTGCTGCAGAAATAAAGGAGAAAATAATAAACAGATTTAACCACTCATTAGAAGATGGAAATATTTGAGCAGCCAATGGTGCACTATAGATGCCTGCTACAAAAAGCAAACTGTCTCCTGGTAAAAAGAATCCAAAAAACAAACCTGTTTCTGCAAATACAACTAGTAACAATAACCACAAACCTCCATTCTCGATATAGTATTGAGGTTGCAATAATTGACTCCAATGAAAAGCATCTAATAAATGAATCATTATAAATTATTTAGGCTTGTTGAGGTTCTTCTAAAGCACCTTCCCATTTACTTACCACCGTTGTTGCCAAGCTATTACCTAATACATTGGTTGCAGTACGGAACATGTCGCAAAAATGGTCAATTGGTAAAATTAAGGCGATACCCTCTGGCGGAATATGGAACATGGCACAGGTTGCAGTTACCACTACCAATGAAGCACGTGGCACACCTGCGATGCCTTTGCTCGTTAGCATTAATACAATCAACATAGTTAATTGCGTGCCAATATCTAAGTGTATGCCATAAGCTTGCGCAATAGCCATACTAGCAAATGTCATATACATCATACTACCATCTAAATTAAACGAATAACCTAGCGGCAAAATAAAGGAGACGATTTTATCCTTACATCCAAATCTTTCTAACTCCTCGGTTAATTTAGGAAATACCGCTTCGCTACTTGTTGTACTGAATGCAATGATTAATGGACTTGAAATAATTTTAAGTAAGGAAGGCATTCGCTTTCCTAAAATGATAAAGCCAACCGTTATTAATACAACCCACAAAACGCCGATACCTATTAAGAAGTATAAAAGGTATTTGCCATAAAATAAGAAAACTGATAAACCTTTGGTTGCTATCACCGCAGCCAAAGCGCCAAAAACACCAAGGGGCGCAAAGTTCATTACATAGCCCACCATTTTTAATATAATATGTGCGGCACTATCTAATGCTTTTATTAATCCTTTGGCCGGTTCTCCAATGGCAGCAGCAGCTACACCAAAGAAAATACTGAATATGACAATTTGTAAAATTTCGTTGTTTGCCAAAGCCTCGAACATACTTTTTGGAAATACATGTTCTATAAAACCACCTAAACTAAAGCCTTGGGTTTTACCCATCAAGTCCTTTGCCCCCGTAACATCGGCATTGGATAATGCAATCCCTTCGCCTGGTTTTAATAAATTCACCAAAACTAGTCCAATTAGTAGGCTCACTAAGGAAGCAGTGATAAACCAAAGCAATGCCTTGCC
>CANGMV010000121.1 GCA_947454745.1 Bacteroidota bacterium
ATTTAAAGGGTTTGCTAAAAGTAGAGTACATGCTTAGAATGAAGTGTAATTTGCCCATAAAATTACAGAATGTTTATAGCTTATTGTAAACTAATTATTTAAATGGTTGTTATAACTTTACAATTCAACATGAGCAAAGAAAAAGACCAAATAAAAGTAGTAGGTGCCAGAGAGCATAATCTAAAGAATTTTGATATTTCTATACCCAAAAACCAGCTAGTGGTGTTTACGGGGGTCAGTGGTAGCGGAAAATCTTCCTTGGCTTTTGATACCCTATATAACGAGGGGCAAAGAAGGTATATGGAAAGTTTTAGCGCTTATGCCCGTCAATTTATGGGGGACATGGAGCGTCCCGATGTGGACCAAATTACCGGACTTTCTCCTGTGATCGCCATTGAGCAAAAAACAACCAATAAAAATCCAAGATCAACAGTAGGTACAGTTACAGAATTATACGATTTTTTAAGACTCTTATATGCAAGAATAGGGAAGGCCTATAGTTATAATACGGGCAAACCCATGGTGAAGTTCTCGGAGGCCGAAATTGTTCATAATATTTTCACGCAGTTTAAGGATAAGAAAATTAATTTATTGGCCCCAGTTGTGCGCGGTAGAAAAGGACATTATAGAGAATTATTTGAAGAGATTCGTAAAAAAGGATTTGTAAAAGCAAGGGTAGACGGAGAGATTATTGAATTAAGACCCAAATTTCAAGTAGATAGATATAAGATTCACGATATAGAAATTGTAGTGGATCGAATCCCTGTTACCGATGCAATGAAAACTAGGCTCGGTGAAAGTGTAGCGCAGTGTTTAAAGATGGGAAATGATTTGATGTTCTTATTGGAAGAAGGTAAAACCAAAGTGGTACAGTTTTCCAAACAACTGATGTGTGAGGAAACAGGCTTAAGTTATGAGGAACCCTCACCAAATAGTTTTTCATTCAACTCCCCTTATGGAGCTTGTCCAGTTTGTAAGGGACTCGGTAATGTATATGCGATTGACATGGGTTTAATAATGCCTGATACAACTTTAAGTATTAATGCAGGAGGCATTGAGCCGTTGGGTGAAGCTCGTGAAGCAAGTGTGTTTACGCAGGTAAAACAATTTGCACGGAAACATAAAATTAGTTTGGATAAACCTTTGAAAGATTTAACAAAGGAACAAATGGACTTGATATTATTTGGCGATAAAAATATTACTTCTTCTTTGCACCTGGATTTGAATGACGAGGATATTCCAGATTCCTACACCGGAAGTTATGAAGGGATTGTGCCGATGTTAAAACGTTGGTTCACTTCCTCACAAAGTACCGATCATTTAAAGGGCTGGGTAGAAAGTTTTATGGAGTTAAATACTTGTTCGGCATGTAATGGCGCTAAGTTGAGAAAAGAAAGTTTATGGTTTAAAGTGAATGAACAAAATATTGCTGCTTTAAATGACATGCATTTAGATGATTTGCAAAAATGGTTTTTAGCACTTCCTAAAAAATTAGATAAAAAAGATACTCAAATAGCAGCAGGTATTTTAAAAGAGATCGATGATCGTATTTCATTTTTGATGAATGTGGGTTTGTCTTATCTTTCTTTAAGTCGTCCTTCAAAATCATTGAGTGGAGGAGAGTCACAAAGGATTCGTTTGGCCACGCAAATTGGTTCTCAGTTACAAGGCATAACTTATATTTTGGACGAGCCTAGTATTGGTTTGCACCAAAGAGACAATCAAAGATTGATTATTGCCTTAAAACAATTGAGAGATATTGGCAATACTGTTTTAGTAGTAGAGCATGATAAGGATATTATGATGGCGTCGGATTACTTAGTGGATATTGGTCCGCGTGCGGGTATTCATGGAGGCCATATCGTTGCGCAGGGTACTCCAAAGGAAATTGTAAAATTAAAATCGGATACTGCCTTGTATTTAGCAGGTAAAAAGATGATCGAAGTCCCTGCAGAAAGAAGAAAAGGAAATGGAAAATCAATATCTATAAAAGGAGCTACAGGAAATACTTTGCGTAAAGTAGATTGCGAATTTCCATTGGGCAAATTCATAGTTGTATCGGGCGTGAGTGGAAGTGGGAAGTCCACCTTGATTAATGAAACCTTATATCCCATTTTGTCGCAGTTTTGTTACCATAGCAAAACCAAGCCTATGCCTTATAGTAAAGTAACGGGCTTAGAACATATCGACAAAGTAATTGAAATCGATCAATCACCTATTGGACGTACACCAAGAAGTAATCCTGCAACTTATTGTGGTTTCTTTACCGACATTAGAACTTTATTTGCGTCGGTACCTGAAGCAAAAATTAGAGGTTACCAGGCAGGACGTTTTTCATTCAATGTAAAAGGAGGAAGATGTGAGGTTTGCGAAGGGGGAGGCATGCGTGTGATTGAAATGAATTTTTTGCCTGATGTTTATGTGCATTGTGAAAAGTGTGGAGGGAAGAGATACAATCGAGAGACCTTAGAAATTCGATATAAAGGCAAATCAATTAGTGATGTGTTGAATATGACGGTAGAAGAAGCTTGTGAATTTTTCCAAGCAGTGCCTTTTATTTATCGCAAGGTAAAAGTATTACAAGAAGTAGGCTTGGGTTATATCACGCTAGGACAATCTGCTGTTACATTAAGTGGGGGGGAAGCACAACGTGTGAAACTCGCTACGGAGTTAGGTAAAAAAGATACTGGTAAAACTTTTTATATTTTAGATGAGCCTACAACAGGACTGCATTTTCAAGATATTAAATTACTTATTGGTGTATTAGATAGATTGGTGGAAAGAGGTAACACTGTGCTTGTCATTGAACACAATATGGACGTTATTAAAGTGGCCGATCATATTATTGACCTTGGGCCCGAAGGGGGAAGTGGTGGTGGTGTGATTCAGTTTACAGGTACTCCTGAAGAAATGATTCAAAAATCAAAGTCACATACCGCGAAGTATTTGGAGATAGAAATGAAAGGGTAAGATTAAATTGAAAAGCACTTTCAAATGCAACTACTTACTTTCTGATCATTGGGATATGTTCAATGTCATCCTCGTAATACATTTCACCTGCTTGTTCCCAGCCTAATTCGCCATAGAATTTTTTAAGGTATAATTGTGCGCCAATTTTAATGGGATGTTTCCCAAATAATCTTTCACACTCGGCAATGGAATATTGCATAAGTGCTTTTCCAGCCCCAATGCCTCGGTATTTTGGTGAGCCGACCACACGACCAATGCTTTGGTAGTCAGGATAACTTTGGTCCACATCAAAAAGTCGGGTAGAAGCTACTAAGTCCTCTCCAAGCCATCCCATGGTATGGTATGCCTTTTGGTCGTTGTTGTCCATGTCCAAAAACACACAGTTTTGTTCAACTACGAACACTTCACTACGCAGTCTTAAAATAGCATATAGCTCGTTAACGGTGAGTTCGGAGAAGTGTTTGGTGCTCCATTGGATATTGGCTAAACTTGACATATGCACAAAATTAAGGCTTAAACCAAACTCTTTGGCATTATTGATGGCAATCCCAATATATTTTTGCAATTTTGCCCAAATTATTTCCCTCCATGACTAAGAAAGTAGCCATAATCGGTGCGGGTCCAGCGGGCTTAACTGCCGCTTATTTATTAGGTAAAGCACAACAAGATGTGACCGTGTTTGAAAAAGATCCACAATATGTTGGAGGTATTTCAAGAACAGAATCTTATAAAGGATATCATTTTGATATTGGTGGTCACCGCTTTTTTTCAAAGTCAAAAGAAGTGGAAGATTTTTGGACTGAAATTTTAGCCGATGAATTATTAGAGCGCCCAAGAAGCTCTCGTATTTTTTATAACAAAAAGTTTTTTGCATATCCTCTAGCTGCTTTTGAAGCATTAATGAAGTTAGGTATTTGGGAAAGCTTTCTTTGCGTGATGAGTTATTTAAATGCAAAATTATTTCCTGTTAAAGATCCTCAGAATTTCGAAGACTGGGTAACCAATCAGTTTGGCAAGCGTTTGTTTAATATCTTCTTTAAAACCTATACCGAAAAAGTATGGGGAATTCCTTGTAAAGAAATTTCAGCCGATTGGGCCGCACAAAGAATTAAAGGATTGTCATTAAGTAGCGCGGTTTGGAATGCGTTGTTTAAGCCAAGCGGAAAGAAAAGCAAAGGAGATGTCATTAAAACATTGATTGATTCCTTCCGTTATCCAAAACGTGGACCAGGTATGATGTGGGAAGAGTGTGTGGTGAAGAGTAAGGCATTGGGTGTGAAGATTGAAATGAACACGGGTGTAAACAAAATTGAAAAAGTGGGCGATAGCTGGAAAGTATATACAACTACAGGGGCAGTATTAGAAGGCTTTGATTATGTATTATCATCAGCGCCAATGCGTGAGTTAATACCTGCAGTAGCGCCTGCATTTTCTCCAGAGGTATTACATGCAGCAAGTCAATTAAAATACCGCGACTTTTTAACGGTAGTATTAATTTGTAAGGATCAAGATGCATTTAGTGATAACTGGATTTATATTCACGAGCCAAATGTAAAAGTAGGTCGTATTCAAAACTTTAAATCATGGAGTCCTTATATGGTTCCAGATCCAGAAATGGCTTGTTATGGTTTGGAGTATTTCTGTTTTGAAGGCGATGGTTTATGGACGAGTAGCAATGAGGACTTGATTGCGCTAGGTACAAAGGAAATTGATCAAATTGGTTTAACAAAACCTTC
>CANGMV010000122.1 GCA_947454745.1 Bacteroidota bacterium
ATAAGCCAATACTTTTTTAATGTCGTTTTGTTTAATCGCAATCGTCGCGGCAAGTAGTGCAGTACTAATGCCCACAATTGCCACTACATGTTGTGTCAACTCGCTCGCACTAAATAAAATATTAGAACGCGTAATCATATAGATACCTGCTGTTACCATGGTTGCAGCGTGGATCAACGCCGAAACAGGAGTTGGGCCCGCCATCGCATCAGGCAACCAAGTGTACAAAGGAATTTGCGCACTCTTACCCATGGCACCTACAAATAATAATAAAGTAATTGCAGTAATATCGGTAGTAGATAATTTAGCCAAGCTTTCAGCAGTTAACACATTGCCATAGCTCACCGTACCCAATTTAACAACTAACCAAAATATAGCTAACAAAAATCCAAGGTCACCAATACGGTTCATGACAAAGGCTTTCTTAGCAGCATAGTTATAGGTTGCATTGGTAAACCAGTATCCAATTAATAAATAAGAACACAATCCAACGCCTTCCCATCCAATAAACATGACTACATAGTTGTCACCTAATACCAGTAACAACATAGAGAATATAAACAGGTTTAAATAAGCAAAGTAACGTGCGTAATGAGGCGCTTCTTCGTCTTTCATGTATGCACTTGAATACAAATGAATCAAAGTACCCACGCCTGTAATCACTAATAAAAATAAACCAGACAAAGCATCTACTTTAAAATCAAAAGGGATTTTTATTGATGCAGTATTGATAAAATCAAAATAATGTGCGGTAAATGCACCGTTAGTCTGAACGTTTAAAAAAGCTAAAATGCTAAATACAAATGACGCGACAATATAACCAGTTGCTTTATATGCAATTGTTTTCTTACCCCAAATATTACGACCTAATCCATTGAATAAAAATCCAATTAACGGGAAAAGTACGATGAGTCCTATTATTATTTTCATGCGAAATGAATTAATTCTTTAATCTGTTTAAGAAATTGATATCTACTGAATGCGTATTACGGAACATCATTACAATAATAGCTAAGCCTACACTTACTTCTGCGGCAGCAACTACCATAATAAAGAATACGAATATTTGCGCATCAATACCCGCTGTGCTAGTAGGTGACAATTGCAATGCAGCGCCATGGTACATTTTTGAAAATGCGACCAATAATAAGTTCACTGCATTCAACATCAATTCAATACACATGAATACGATAATTGCATTGCGTCTTGTTAATACCCCAATAACACCAATGCTAAAAAGGGTTAAACATAAGAAGATATAATATTGTATAGGCATACCTAAGTTTTTTTTAATTTTTTATTTCTTACCAATTATAACAGCACCTACCATCGCACTCAAAAATAAAACACTGCTTATTTCGAATGGCAATACATAGTCGGTGAATAATGCTTGACCCAATGGATGTATCAAGCCAATTGTGCCTTCCTTCATCAACACCTGCTTGCCTTCTAATTGCGTTGTTTGTTTTACCAATGCAACTAATAACAGCAACAAGCTACCGCCAGATAAGGCGCCAATAAATTTGATGATCATTTTCTTTTGCGGCTCATTGTCTACTTTCACATTCATTAACATGATCACAAATAAGAACAATACCATAATGGCACCCGCATACACGATAATATTGACGATTGCTAAAAATTGTGCATTCAATAATACATAATGACCAGAGATCGCAAAGAATACCAATATCAACCATAGTACGCTATGGATTGGATTTTTGCTCACTAATACCATTATTGCACTTACAATTGCAAATGCTGATAATGCGTAAAATATAATTTCTAATGTACTCATATCAATTAAGCTTGTACTCCTTTAGCCTCAGCATAAGCGTTTGCTTCTGTCTTTGGATTTGGAATTAATAAATCAGATTTTGCATACACGAATCCTTTGCGTGTATAATTCGCTGGCGCAAATGTTTCACTTAAATAAATGGCGTCCTTAGGGCAAGCGTCTTCACACAATCCGCAGAAAATACAACGCAACATATTAATCTCATATTTTGCCGCATATTTTTCTTCTCTATATAAATTTTCTTCGCCTTCTACTCTTTCTGCCGCTTCCATTGTAATCGCTTCAGCAGGACAGGCTACTGCGCACAATCCGCATGCAGTACAACGTTCACGGCCCTCTTCGTCTCTGTTTAATACGTGTAACCCTCTAAATACAGGACTAAACTCACGCTTCTCTTCGGGATAACGAATCGTAGGTTGCTTTTTAAACATGTGACTAAAAGTAATCATCATGCCCTTGATAATATTAATCAAATACAAGCGCTCCAAAAACGTCATTGGTTTTCGGTTGACTGCTTGTACTCTGTTCGTTAATGCTTGCATGGTATTTAAAAAAAATAGTTTATTAAAATATTATAATTTGGCTAGAATCACTGCTCCAGTTAGTAGCATGTTAAATAATGCCAATGGAATTAAAGTCTTCCATCCCAATCCCATTAGTTGGTCATATCTAAATCTTGGGATCGTCCAGCGAATCCACATAAATAAGAAAATGAACATGACGATCTTTATTAATAGGGTACCTACTCCAATTAATGCTGCAATATTCGGTGCTACCGACGCCTCATTAAAGAAAGGCAAATCGTATCCGCCAAAATACATCGTTGCCATGATCGCACTACTCATAATCATATTGATGTACTCCGCGAATAAGTAGAAACCTAGTTTCATAGAAGAATATTCCTGGTGATAACCAAAGTTCAATTCATTTTCTGCTTCGGGTAAGTCGAAGGGAGTTCTGTTACACTCCGCCATTGCGGTAATAAAAAATATTAAAAATCCCAATGGCTGATAAACGATATTCCACCAATGCCCTTGTATTTGTTGTTCTACAATTGTTTTTAAACTTAATGATCCAGTTGTCATTAGCAACGCAATTAAAGCCAATCCCATGGCCAATTCATAACTAATAGCTTGTGATGCTGCACGCAATGCAGACATTAATGAGAATTTATTATTCGAAGCCCAACCTCCAATCATAATACCATATACTCCCATACTTACCACTGCAAAAACATAAAGGATGCCAATATTTACATCGGCAATTTGTAACTCAACGTGACGGCCAAAAACATCTACTGCCGATCCCCAAGGAATCACAGCACAAGTCATTAAACTTGCAGTCATCGCCAAACCTGGACCTAAAATAAATAACCACTTACTTGCAGCGTTGGGAATGATTTCCTCTTTCATGATTAATTTCAAACCATCTGCCAAGGGTTGCAATAAACCAAACGGACCTGCTCGGCTTGGACCTGGACGGTCTTGTAAAATTGCGGCTACTTTACGTTCTCCAAAAGTAGTGTATAAGGCAATGCCCAAACTAGCGAAAACAACAATGGCAATCATTATTAATTTCTCTATGATAAAGCCCCAGTCAAGTGCAAGAATTGTCATGCTATAAAAATTAGTTATGGTATAGATTAGCGCCTATTAAGCGTTTTCGTTTTTGTTGTTAAATGTAGATCCATGAGAAGGCCCATGAATTTGACCTAAATGAATATTGGGTTGATTCACTTCACTCTCATCATGTATATCCATCAACAAGTGTGGAGCTCTTCCTCCATTTACTGCTTTAAATGTTTCAGTTGGAATAGTAGTTCCTACATTACCCGCATAGTGCCCTTGTGAAATTACCGAAGCACGACTAATTGCGCGAGGTCCTTCAATCACCCAGTCACTTGCATTCTTTTTATCGAAACGACAAGTATTACAAATCCATCCTGGCTTGCCATCTGGCGTATCTTCAATTTCTCCCCACTCATCTTTACGTGCAGTAACTCTATACACTTCATCGCCTCTGTTCCATAAAGTAACTCTACCAGAACAAGTTGGACAATCACGATGTGCGTCCATTGGCTTTAAGAACCAAACTCTATTTTTGAATCGGAATGTTTTATCAGTTAATGCACCCACTGGACAAACGTCAATCACGTTACCAATAAATTCATTGTCTAAACTCTTTTCAATATGTGTTGCAATTTCTGCGTGATCACCTCTATCTAAAATGCCATGAACGCGCTTGTTAGTTAATTGGTCGGCAGTGAATACACAACGGTAACACAATATACAACGCGTCATATGCAATTGAATATTTTCACCTAGGTCATGCTTCTTGAAAGTTCTTTTTTGGAATTCAAATCTTGTTTTGGATTTACCATGATCAAAACTTAAATCCTGCAAATGACATTCTCCTGCTTGATCACAAATTGGACAATCCAAAGGATGATTCAATAATAAAAACTCTACTACACCTGCGCGCGCGTCCACTACTTTTTCGCTGGTAATATTTTTTACTTCCATACCATCCATCACAGTAGTACGACAAGATGCGACCAATTTAGGCATAGGTCTTGGATCCTTTTCGGAACCCTTTGACACTTCAACTAAACAAGTACGACACTTACCGCCACTTCCTTTCAATTTGCTATAATAACACATTGCAGGAGGTGCAACTTCGCCACCTATTTGACGTGCAGCTTGCAAGATCGTTGTGCCTGCTGGGACTTCGATCGTGATGCCGTCAACTGTTACTTTAAATAATGTTTGTTCGCTCATAGTTTATCTTTCTATGTTATGCAGGTACATGAATTGGATCTGCATAGTGTTGTAAACCAAAATTGCTTGTTTGTGATAATTCAGGATTGTTAACAT
>CANGMV010000123.1 GCA_947454745.1 Bacteroidota bacterium
AGCAAGACTTCATCAGTAATGGTGAGGCTAGATAAATGATAGTTTAGAAACAGAATCCGGCTTACGAGGCTTGTAGTACTTTTTATTATTGAATTTTTTTAAAACCCGCATCTTTTAAGGATGCAATAGCACTGATCATGACGATAGAACAAATTAAGCGCATGAAGGACCAGGTAACTGTCCTGAGGAGGTTTCTTTGACGTTGATAATCGTATTCAAAAAGTAGATCAAGACAAACAAATGTCCTTGTCACCTGGTTTTTGGGATGACAATACCCGTGCCACGGGCATCATGAAAGAAATTAAGTTGAATGAATATTGGATCCATCTTTTTCAGGATGTGGAAACCAGTGTGGAGGACTTTGCGGTACTATTTGAATTTTGGAAAGCAGGGGATGCTACGGAACAGGAAACCAAAGAAGCATTTGATAAAGCAGTTTTATTAATTGAAGATGCAGAGTTTAAAAGTACATTAAATAAGCCCGAGGATGAGCTTCCAGCCATTATGCAAATCAATCCAGGAGCTGGCGGAACGGAGAGCCAGGATTGGGCCGAAATGCTGCTTAGAATGTATAGTATGTATGGTGACAAACAAGGTTGGACCGTTACTTCATTGGATTACCAGGAAGGAGATGGGGCAGGTATAAAATCGGCAACCATACAATTTGATGGCCCATTTGCCTATGGGTTTTTAAAAGCAGAATCAGGCGTACATCGTTTAGTAAGAATATCACCTTTCGATAGCAATGCAAGAAGACATACTAGTTTTGCTTCAGTGTACGTGTACCCATTAATAGATGATAGTATCGAAATAAATGTAAGCCCTGCTGATATTGAATGGGAATTTTACCGAAGTGGTGGTAAGGGGGGACAAAACGTAAATAAAGTGGAGACTGCAGTTAGGCTTAAACATATTCCGTCGGGTATTATTGTGGAATGTCAACAATCCAGAACACAAGGTGAGAATAGAGAAATTGCGATGAAGATGTTAAAGAGTAGATTGTATGAAGAGGAGATGCGTAAAAAACAAGAAGCCCTCAATGCTAGTAATTCAACTAAGAAAAAAATAGAGTGGGGAAGTCAAATTCGTTCTTATGTTTTTCATCCTTATAAAATGATTAAAGACCACCGTACTGATTATGAAGTGGGTAATGTGGTGCCAGTAATGGACGGCGAAATTGATGGGTTTATTAAAGCGTATTTAATGAGTGAAAAAGCAGACGCAAACGCTTAATCCAAGTTGGGAATTAACATTAAATTAGTTATTCGGAGAAAGTATTTCATATTTACTCTTTGGTCGTTGATCCTCTAGCCATTTAAAACCTCTTGCTTTTAAATCGGCTTTTGGGGTTTGACCAATAGGCGTCATCCTTCCTAATAATTGGTTGATGAAAACGACTCTGGACACTTCGCTATTCTCAAAACTAATTTCAATAATTTGCGCGCTAGAATGGTTCATCCCAATAAAATCTTTTTTATCATCTAAAGCGAAATAAATATTTTCTGCACTTCCTTTGGTTCGCATTTTTGTTAAACTGCCGTCGGTAAACCAGGCGTTTAATCTATTTCCTTTTAGCTGGTTAAAGTATTGAGTTGTATCTATTCGATTAATAGCAAATGCATTTTCAAATACGAGTAACTGCTCGGGCTTTTTATTATTGATAAACATATAAATCGTATCACCTGTAATTTGATTGTTGTTCGACCAAATAATAGGCTTACTCAATAATCGAATGGTCGAATCACTTAATGCATAAAATAAGCTATCACATTTAGCTTGTAAAGAATCGGAATATATTTTTACATGATGAAACGCTTCAAAATACTTATTCAATGTTGTGTCGGTGATTTTACCCACACTATCTCTAGCCTTGGTTAGCGGGCGAGTCAAATCGGTTACTCTCCCTGAATACAATGTATCGGCAGTGATATATAAAGTATCCTTTTTTTGTTTAATCAAAAGGGTAGGCAACTCGGTTGCTAGTAATATATCTTTTTTGCGGTTGGTTTTAATATTGCCCGCCATCAAATCAAAACTCAAACTATCCTTTGATTTATAAAAAGCATTGCCTCTAAACTCCCCAAGTCCTAAGGAATCATCTATCGCCATTTCGTCTGCAATAAAAGTATAAGTACTATCGTCAATAGAAGAACGTTCGTATAAGTATCCTTTTCTGGTGCCCGTATTGTAATTGCCATTATTCGTTCTTATGATTCTTGAACCAGAAATAATTTTAGTTGGACTAATAAAGTTGGCTAATTGAGAATATGTATTGTATTCTAAGGTGTCTGTTTTTATATAACTTTCTGGGTCTTTCAATTCCACCTTCTTTCTAAAAATCACATCCCTAGTAACGCCATAATAATAACCTTCGGTGCTTGTTAAAACTGTTTTATTACGAACTAACTTTCCGCCTTTTTTAAAGTTGCCTATTTTAACGGAAACATCATAATCCAATGAATCGGTTGTCAATACACCTTTGCCATCAGTCAACTTAACCTTTTTTCTTAAATAGGCTTTTTTGGTATTGCCAATATATTTTAAATAGTCAGCATAAGTGTGCACACTATCAGCGTCATTAATATGGATATGTCCATATCCTTCTAAAGTATTTAAAGTGCTGTTTAAAATTAAGCTATCTCCAAATAAAAGGGTTTTACCTTGTTTAATTTTCACATGTCCAACTAGGATCAAATAATCCATGCTGTCCATCTTTTTTACATTATAAGTTTCAGCCGATAAAAACTCAATCAACTTTGAATTGCTATCAATAGGTGCATTTGTTCCACCTAATGGAGTTTGCGCCGACAAGGAATGCCAACTACAAATTAGGGTAATGAGGATATAGCCAAATTGCTTCATTAGTTAACAGTGTCTGCGATTGGCTTTACTAAAGGGGTACTTTTGTCTTTCTTTCCAAATACTGAAATATTCACATATCTTTTTGGATGCACTTTTACATCATCAACTAAAGTATTAATGCTTTTAATGGTGCCTTGCAATTGTTGGTAAATTGCAGGATCATTTAACAACTTCGCAGCTGTGCCGTCTCCGGTATTTAATTTATGCAATGTTGTAGTAAGCTCGGCTACTGCAGATTGTAAACCTTGTATTGTTTTATATAAATCTGCATCTTTAACTTGTTTACTTGCCGTATCTAAATTGCTGATTATATTATTGATCTTCTTATTGTTGTCATTTAAATTTTTCGTAAAACTGCTAAGGTTATCGGCGGTTTGAGCAATAGATCCATTTTGTTTTTGCAACATCCCTTCAATAGATTCCATTGATTTATTCAAGTTCTCGGTGGTAGCACTTAAATTTTTCAGAATCGTTTCGAAATTTGCTTTGTTTTGTTCATTCAAAACAGTATTCAAATTCGATAATACTTGCTCTAAGGAAGTAATGGTTTTTTTGGTTTGTTCACCTAGTGGCGACAGAGTATTCATTAAATCACCTAGTAAACTTGCAGCTGGCGCAGTTTTAATAGTGTCTTCAGATTTAAGATAATTTTTTGCATCACCTAATACGATACTAATACTATTGGTGCCCAATGGATTGTCTTGTATAGTCGCTACTGAATTGTTTGGGATCTTATAAGGCTCATTTAATTTAATAGAAACAATGATTTGAGAAAGGTCTGCCGATTTGTTTTCAATATCAAAAACGGTACCCACTTGAAATCCATTTACAAAAACCGGATTGGAAACAATCAGTCCTTTCGTGTCGGTATATTTCGCATATATAAAGTTGCCCGACTTAAAAAAAGTCTTGCCTCTTAAAAAGTTAAAACCTAAAATTATTAAAGTGATTGCAATAATGGTTAAAGCGCCCACTTTGGTTTCGTTAGATACCTTCATCTTGATTGATTGTTGCTACCACAAATTTACCTAAAAATATTGGCTAATTTGCGTTGGTCTTTTTTTGATTCTCTAATGAGTTTTTATAGCGAATTAATGACTTTGTGATGACTTCACATATCTGATCCTGACCATCGTCGCTATTCAGGTAATCTTCATCCTCAGGATTGGATATAAAGCCAGTTTCGACCAGCACTGCGGGCATTTGTACTGCAGCCAATACCCAAATTCCTTTTTGTCTTTGTTTGGCTTCGCGGCTTAATCGGCCTGCATTTTTAAATTCCTCTTCAATGGTAAGTGCCAAACTCGCTGCTCTTTGAAAATATTGCTGCGTTAATAAGCTCGTCATCATGGCTCGTGTTGGATCGGCTGCATTCAATTCATTAATTTGTCTTTCCGACACGGAGTCCAATTTTTCCACTACATCATCTACTGCATCATTCGCCATTTCTTTTCTTTGATCCGATTTGGCAACATTATAAATAAAAGTTTCTGTACCCCTTGCTGAGCTTGGTGTGTAGGTTACTTTATACAATGGAACTTCCACAGTAACTTTACGTTTTTTGCCATTCTTTTTAACATAATGGGTCTTAGTCGTATGTCCAATGACTTCTCTGTTTCGGCTAGGATCGGCCGAATTGGTATGGATACAAATAAATAAATCCCCTTTGGCAGCATTGGCAATTTTAGCCTTTTCAACTACTGAATTATATACATCGGTTGTTCTTGTTAATACGACTTCCACATCGGGAATGGATTCCTTAATATAGTCGGCTAATTTTAAGGAAATGGCCAAAGAA
>CANGMV010000124.1 GCA_947454745.1 Bacteroidota bacterium
AAGACTGATTTTTGCCCTAAGAACCACTTTCCATGGTATTATACAATCTATTCTTATTCTGCTATCCCAAAATAGCTAAAATACTAGGCTTTTTTAATCCGAAAGCAAAAGCATGGGTAGATGGTCAAAACCAGGTTTGGACAGAAATAAACCAAAAAATAAAAGACATTACTGGGCCCATAATTTGGATACATGCTGCCTCCTATGGTGAATTTGAGCAAGGACTTCCCATTATTGAAGCACTCAAATTGCAATACCCTTCGCATAAAATTTGGCTTACTTTTTTTTCCCCTTCTGGTTATTTACATCGTAAGAACGACCCATCGGTTGATGTAGTCACTTATCTTCCATTGGATAGTTTACAAAATGCAAAAAACTTTATTGAAATTATAAACCCCAAACTCATTGTGTTCATTAAATATGAGTTTTGGCATTATTATTTAAGTGAAGCTAAATCAAAAAATATTCCGACAATTCTTGCTTCTGCTATTTTTCGTCCTAATCAAATTTTTTTCAAATGGTATGGAGGATTTTATCGCAGCATGCTCAACTTGTTTACGCATATTTTAGTGCAAGATAAAGACGCCTATGATTTAGTCGCTCCAATCTTTATACATCATAAAATCAACATTACAGGAGATACCCGTTTTGATAGAGTTGTTCAAACGGCAAATAACATGAGCAGCATCCCCTGGATGGATTTATTAAGTGCTCATAAAAATATTATTGCAGGTAGTACTTGGAACGAGGACCATTTAGTTTTATCAAAAGCTTCTGCCCATTTTACACAGTTTAATTGGATGATTGTTCCACACCATGTAGACAATAAATCAATTGAAGCATGTAAAGGCTATTTTCCCAATGCAATTACGCTATCCCAATTGTTAGCACAAAATGCAACGCAAACAAAACCTATTGTATTAATTATTGACCGTATTGGATTGCTTAGAACTTTATACCAATATGCTTATATAAGTTATGTAGGAGGCGGATTTGGCTCCGATGGCGTGCACAATGTATTAGAACCAGCCGCCTTTGGCAAACCTGTTATATGGGGTCATAACGATATTAAATATAAGGAAGCAATTGGGTTAAGAAAAAGTAAGGGAGGCTACAGTATTAAAAATGAAGCTGAATTAGTTATGTATTTGAATGAATTTTTACAATCTACCAACCATTACGAACAAACCGGCTACCATGCACATAAATACATTCAAGATCATGCAGGTGCAACGGCAAAAACTATGGAACAAATACGCCCTTATTTAGATTAGCAAACTAAGCCAAGAATGTTTACTTTTGAAGCTTATAAATAAAGCGCCTAAGAAAAATTAACAAGTAGCATTTATGTTTATTGAACAAAATATCAGTGGAAATAAAAGAGGATTTATTGAAGTGATTTGCGGAAGCATGTTTAGTGGTAAAACCGAAGAATTAATTAGAAGATTAAAGCGTGCTAAAATTGCGAACCTACAAGTAGAAATCTTTAAGCCTGCAATTGACACACGTTATGATCAAAACAAAGTAGTAAGTCACGACGCCAATTCCATTCACTCTACTCCAGTTGACCACTCTAGCAAAATATTGTTGTTAGCGGAAAACGCAGATGTAGTGGGTATAGATGAAGCTCAGTTTTTTGACGAAGATGTAATTCGTGTTGCTGAACAATTAGCCCTACAAGGCAAGCGAGTAATTGTTGCAGGTTTAGATATGGACTATCTTGGAAAACCATTCGGACCCATGCCTCAACTATTGGCCATTGCCGACTTTATAACGAAGCTGCATGCGATTTGTGTTCAGTGTGGTCATTTAGCTAACATCTCTTATCGCACAAGCGAGGAAGGAGGCACGGTAGTATTAGGTGAGAAAAATAATTACGAACCCCGTTGTAGAATATGCGCGCACCAATAAACCATATTTATTATTTACTAAAAAAAGACTTATTGCTGGAGTTTCGCCAACAGTACACATTTTTTGGTATTTTATTATATATAGCTTCTACCACTTTTGTGATTTATTTGACCATGGGTCAACCCGATGATAAAGTTTGGAATGGTTTGTTTTGGGTAATACTTTTATTTATTTGTATCAATGCAGTTGCTCGAAGTTTTTTACAAGAAGGCAAGGGACGTATGCTTTATTTTTATACCATTGCAAGTCCTATTCACTTTATATTTTCCAAACTCATTTACAATAGTATTTTAATGGTATTGATGAGTGGATTGAGTTTATTACTATTCACCCTTTTACTTGGTAATCCATTACAACATGGCTTATTGTTCTTTGGCATTAGTTGTTTAGGAGGCATTAGTTTGAGTTTGGTATTTAGTTTTTTAGCTGCAATTGCAGCTAAGGCACAGCAACCCTCTGCCATCATGGCGATATTGGGATTCCCGCTGATTATTCCTCAAATACTTTTATTAATTCGTATAGCGAATATTGCATTCGCCGATATCGTACAAAACGGATTACCTCAACTTATAGGTTTACTTATTGGATTCGATTTAATGATCGTTGCACTTGCCTATATCCTATTTCCATTTTTGTGGAAAGATTAAGCAACTTTAAAACTGAAGGTGACGAACAGTTTGACCGTTATTGATTAATTGTTTCAACGACTCAATACCGATTTTTAAATGGCGATCTACAAATTGTGCAGTTACTTTACTATCACTTGCTTCCGTTTTCACTCCTTCTGGAATCATAGGAGAATCACTCACTAATAACAATGCGCCTGTAGGAATTTTATTGTAGAAACCAACTGTAAAAATGGTAGCTGTTTCCATATCAATCGCATATGCTCTGACTTTTGTTAAGTACACTTTAAAATCTTCGTCATGTTCCCAAACACGTCGGTTTGTTGTATATACAGTTCCTGTCCAGTAATCGACATTATTATCACGAATGGTAGTTGAAATTGCTTTTTGCAAGGCGAATGCAGGCAAGGCTGGCACCTCGGCTGGAAAATAGTCATTGGAAGTACCTTCCCCTCTAATCGCTGCAATTGGTAAAATTAAATCCCCAATGGTATTGCGTTTTTTAAGCCCCCCACATTTACCCAAAAACAAAACAGCTTCTGGTTGAATGGCTGTTAATAAGTCCATTATGGTGGCGGCACCAGGGCTACCCATGCCAAAATTAATAATCGTAATGCCATCGGCTGTCGCACATTGCATAGGCCTATCTTTCCCTATTACTTCCACATTATTCCACTGCGCAAACATATTTACATAATTACTAAAATTAGTTAACAGTATGTATTTTCCAAACTGATCTAAGCTCGCACCAGTATACCTAGGCAGCCAATTGTTTACAATTTCTTCTTTCGTTTTCATAAGCGTATCTTTGAATCGATATGACTCTAGTTTAATAGAGCTAATATATAAAAATACAAATTTTATTGGACATTAAATGATCTCTTTAAATTACCCATCATATCCATTCAAGCTTAAAAAAGAACAAGGGAAGGATTATTTATTTGACCCTTTCCGAAAAAGCTGGGTAATACTCACCCCCGAGGAATGGGTAAGACAAAACTTACTTCAATATCTAGTTCAGGTTTGCAAATATCCAGCAGCACTCATTGCAGTTGAAAAACAAATTCAATTGGGTGAATTGCGCAAACGATTTGATATTTTGGTTTACAAGAATGATAAACCTTGGATGATTATTGAATGTAAAGAAGCGAATGTGCCTATTTCGGACAAGACCATTGCGCAACTATATCAATATCAACAAGTATTAGAAGCTGAATATTTATTTGCTAGCAATGGACATGAAACTGTCGGAGCACAAATAAAAACGGGGAAACTGCAAGCTTTGCAAAATTTCCCCGCGTATTTATAAATTATTTGTACTTCCTACTCTACTATGGGAAGATACCAAGTTCAGCATAAGAAGTTCCTACTTTATCAATAGCACATACATAAGCCGCTGTACGCATATCGGGAATGGAAGGATTTGCTTTCCAAATTTCCATGATTTCTCTTGTCGCGTTAATCATTGTTTCCTCCAATCCACTATGCACTAAATCAATTTCATCAGGACCATGTGCAATAATTTCTTTTTCGGCAGTAGTAACCGTTTTACCAGTTAATTCTTCGATTTGCTTTAAGATATTAATGTTCGCATTCTCTGTAAAACGCTTTTCTAAACGACCATAACGAACGTGACTCAAGTTCTTTAACCACTCAAAATAGGAAACTGTTACACCACCTGCATTTAAGTACATATCTGGAATCACCAATATTCCTCTCTTCGCAAACACCTCATCGGCTTCAGGGGTTAAAGGACCATTCGCAGCTTCACCAATAATTTTTGCTTTAATTCTTTGCGCATTGTTTCCATCAATCACATTTTCCAAAGCAGCAGGGATTAAAATATCACATTCCATTTCTAATGCGTCGGCACTTTTTTCAATATTAGTTGCACCTGGGAAATTTAAGATGCTACCAGTCGCTTTGCGATGTTGAAATACTGCTTCCTCATTCAATCCTTCTTTACAATAAATAGCCCCTTCATACTCTGCAATAGCAATCACTTTTGCACCATGCTCTCTAAAAAATTTAGCGGTGTAGTAACCTACATTTCCTAACCCTTGAACTATGACATTTTTATTTTCAATACCTACTGTTAAACCCGCTTTTGCCATTACATC
>CANGMV010000125.1 GCA_947454745.1 Bacteroidota bacterium
AACTCGGTTTGGTTATTGATGATTTCTGGATTGGTCAAAGCCACCCCTACCTGGTCAAATCTAGCTTTTATGGCTTCTAATTTATCTAACATAGTCGTTTTTCTGTGCGCAAAAATAGCTATTTTAGTTGTCAATTAAAAACAAACCCGTCTTATGAAATACCTTCTACCCCTTTTTCTTGCTTTTTCCATCCAAGCAAATAGTCAGGCTATCCATTTTAAGTCGGTTTTGGTGGACACGCATAATGATGCGGTAACAGCTTGTATTGAGAAAAAAGTAAGCCTCGATCAGGACTTAACTGGGATTAATCACTCCGATTTAAAAAGATTCAAACAAGGGGGTGTTGATTATCAATTGTTTTCCATTTGGTGTGACGGAGAAAAGAAAAACCCTTACGCTTGGGCAATGAGAGAAATGGATACCATTGATGCGGTAGCTGCAAGAAATCCCGATAAAATGGTGGTCGCAAAATCTTGGAAGCAAATTCAAGATGCAATTAAGCAAGGGAAATTTATTGCACAATATGGTGTAGAGGGTGGCCACATGATCGAAGACGATATTAATAAACTAGATACTTTTTACAAAAGAGGCGTTCGTTACATGACCCTTACTTGGAACAATTCTCCAAGCTGGGCTAGTTCTCATGCCGACGAAAAAAATCCAAAATATACAGGACATAAAGGATTGACTCCATTTGGAAAAGAGGTAATTCATCGCATGAATAAGTTAGGTATCATAGTAGACATTTCACACGTAGGCGAAGCTACTTTTTGGGATGCCATTCACACAACTACAAAGCCTGTGATTGCTTCACATAGCGATGCCTATGCGATTAACCCAGTTTCAAGAAATTTGAAAGATGATCAAATTTTAGCTGTAGGAAAAAATGGCGGTGTGATTAGTTTAAACTTTTATTCTGCTTTTGTGGATAGCAATTACGGTAAAAAAGCGGCTGCGTTTTACAAAGCGCATATGAAAGAAATTGATTCATTGGTAGCTACTGGAATGCAAAAAGAATATGTACTTGGATTAATTGCGAATAAGTATAAAGTAGAGTCAGATGCTATTAAACCAGATATTGAAGTATTAATGCACCATTTTGACCATATCGTTAAATTAATTGGCGTGGACCACGTAGGTTTAGGTTCCGACTTTGATGGCATAGATTCAGCACCGCTACAATTAAAGACTGTATTGGATTATCCTGAATTCACAAAGGCATTAATTAAGCGTGGTTACAAGGACGCAGATATTACAAAAGTATTAGGCGGGAACTTCCTTCGCGTGTATAGAATAAACAACCCTAATTAATAATTATCGGGTTGTTTATTCTGCCTTTTATGATTTATTTAAAAAATGAAATTTTTTTAAAATTCGCCAACAACCCTAATTAAATAAATGCCCCTTATTAAAACATAAAGGGCATTTATTTTTTCATTTTATAATTTTTTCAAGCCTACCCCATAAACGGGTAGGCTTGTTTACTCATAAGCTACTAATAAAACATAAGGGGCATTTTTATTAGTAGCTTATTAATTTTTGCATGGCCTCATGCAACCTGCTATTCGCTAAATATTGTTTTTCTAAAACGGTATTAAATGGAATAGGCGTGTCCAATGAAGCACAGCGCAAAATTGGCGCGTCTAATTGTGTGAAGCAATGCTCGGCAATCCATGCGCTTATTTCACCGCCAATACCTCCTGTTAAATTGTCTTCATGTAAAATCAATACTTTCCCAGTAGTCGCTACAGCGGCAGCTATGGCCTCGTAATCCAATGGTGCCAAGCTTCTTAAGTCCAATATGGTTAAGGACGTATCTGTATTTTCTGTTTGGTATTTTTTTGCCCATTGTACCCCCATTCCATAGGTAATAATTGTTGCATCGCTACCCTTACTTATAAAATTGGCTTTGCCAATGGGAACTTGATAATAAGCATCAGGCACTTCCCCTTCTACACTTCGGTACATGGCTTTGTGTTCGAAATATAAAACTGGATTTGGATCCGCCAATGCAGCAATCATTAACCCTTTCGCATCGGCAGGATTAGAAGGATACACCACTTTTAAACCTGGTACATGCGTAAACCATGCTTCGTTGGATTGAGAATGAAAAGGCCCCGCACCCACTCCTGCCCCAGTTGGCATTCTTACTACTACATCGGCATTTTGTCCCCATCGATAATGAATCTTCGCTAAATTATTTACAATCTGATTAAAACCTACCGACACAAAATCAGCAAACTGCATTTCCATAACTGACTTAATGCCTTCTAAACTTAATCCTAGTGCGGCACCTACAATTGCACTTTCACATATAGGCGTATTGCGAATTCTTTGTTTTCCAAATTCATTTACAAAACCTTCGGTCATTTTAAATGCACCACCATACTCCGCAATATCCTGCCCCATGATAATCATTTCGGGATACCTATGCATGGAAGCACGCATCGCATCACTAATTGATTCTATAAAACGTTTATGCTGTACAACAGGTTGCACTAAACTATCTAAAGTTGGAATATCGTTTTCTATTAGCGGAGCAAACACATCCTCCATTTCAGATTCCACCGACGGTACAAATGGAGTAGTTTCCATTACCTGCCTTAAATCGGCATCTATTTGTTCTTTAATAGTCGCACGAATCTGCGTTGCCTCCTCGGCACTTAACACCTGCGTGGACAATAAATAATCTTCAAAATTTTTGATTGGATCTTTCTGAGCCCAAAGCTCAAACAATTCTTTCGGTACATATTTTACACCACTTGCTTCCTCATGTCCTCTCATTCTAAAAGTATCACATTCAATTAAATAAGGCTTTTGATGTTGAATACAATAATCCCTTACCCCTTTAATGGTGTTGTACACTTCAATAATATTATTACCGTCAATGCGTACCCCTTCTATTCCATATCCTTTTGCTCTATCAACTAAGTGCTCACATTTATATTGTTCATTCGTAGGGGTACTTAATCCGTATCCATTGTTTTCGATAATGAAAATAACCGGCAACCCCCATACAGCAGCCACATTCAGGGCTTCGTGAAAATCACCTTCACTTGTACCTCCGTCTCCCGTAAATGCTAAGGATGCTTTTTGTTGTCCTCTTTGTTGATACGCTAATGCAACCCCGTCGGCCAATGCCAATTGTGGACCAAGATGAGAAATCATACCACACACATGGTGCGCTTTGGAACCAAAGTGAAAGCTTCTTTCTCTTGCTTTACTATATCCAGTGATATCACCTTGCCATTGCTTAAATAATTCGGTTAAAGGCATATCACGTACCGTAAACACACCTAGGTTTCTATGCAAAGGCATGATCCATTCGTCTTGATCCATTGCCAATGTTGCACCCACCGAAATAGCTTCTTGACCAATACCACTAAACCATTTGCTGATTTTTCCTTGACGCAAAAGCACCAACATTTTTTCTTCAATCATTCTTGGTAATAACAAAGAACGATAAAAATGCAATAGTTGTTGATTGTCTAAATTACCGGGTTGATATTCCATGCTATTAATCTCTAGAATTCAACTTGCTCAATAATTTCAATATTTCTAAGTACAGCCAAACCAAGGTTACTAATAAGCCAAATGCACCGTACCATTCCATAAACTTAGGCGCACCCATTTCGGCAGCTTTTTCAATTGAATCAAAATCTAATAACAAATTAAATGCAGCAATACCTACAATAAACAAACTAATGCCAATACTTAATGGAGAGCTATTAAAAGCAAATCCCATATTCAAACCAAACATACCTAAAATCCAGACGATTAAATAAAATAAACCAATACCCATTGTAGCCGACATTACGATCGATCTTAAACGATTGGTTACATTAATGATTCTGAAATTATACAATAGGAACATTGCCAATGCAACACCTAATGTTAAACCTACAGCATGTAAAATAATATTTGGATATTTAGTGGCAAACATTGCATTGAAAAATGCACTGATACCTCCAATAAATAAACCCTCTAAAATGGCATAAGCTGGAGCAATGTATGCAGCCCAATTGGGTTTAAACATCATTACCATGGCTAATACAAATCCGCCAATAGCACCTACCAACATTAACATCGTGGCTGTACCTTGGTTACCTGGCTGTGCATATACATTCCAAATGTACATAGCAGAAGCCATGACCATCAATAATAAAAACCCGAACTTGTTAATGGTGCCACGCACACTCATTACACCAAATGCATTGGATGTTTCGTGCAAGCTCTTGTCAAAAATTTTTTCGGTAAGGGTTGGATTCCCTGTATTAAATGCGCCCATAATATTTGATTTTTTCTGTTATAAATGTACAAAAAATTGTGCTGGTCAAAAATGTAAAATAATGTTAATGCCCGCCATTTTTTAAACCAGGATATTGGGTTAATTTTCGAAATTGGTAATGTGGGTTCCCTTTTAACAAATTTACCATGGTAGCCAATTTCGCAGAATCAACTGGTGCTCCAAACATATGATCGTGCATTAATATCACCAAATGATTTTTAGTCATGGTTTGGTTCTTTGCAAAAAGGGTGTCTACTAAATTAGCCATTCTTTGTGCACTTTGAATAGGTCTTCCTTTTTTGTTAAAATGCCATTCTAAATCCCAACCTATTACATTGTACCCTGCACTATCTAATTTGCG
>CANGMV010000126.1 GCA_947454745.1 Bacteroidota bacterium
CAGTCTTCACCAAAATAATGCAACAAACTGCGACGTCGACACACGCCACTTTCTGCAAAAGCAACGGTTTCGTCAATCAATTGCGCACCTACTTCTCTTTCACTTAATGGTTTGTCTCTTAAAAAATGTTCTAGCTTACTTACGTCGGTATGAGAATAATATAAAATGCAATTTCCTTCTAATCCATCTCTACCTGCACGACCCGTTTCCTGATAATAATTTTCAATGGACTTAGGTATATTATAATGTATTACAAAACGAATGTCTGGCTTATCAATACCCATGCCAAAGGCAATGGTAGCAACAATTACCTGCACGTCTTCGTTTAAAAATTGATCTTGTCGGTCTGCCCTTAATTTTTGATCCAAGCCAGCGTGATAAGCAACTGCTTTAATATTATTGGCGATCAATAAATCGGCTAATTCTTCGGTGGTCTTTCTGTTTAAAGTATAAATAATACCACTCTTACCTTTATGTCCTGTAATATATTTTACAATACTTTTTACAGTCAATTCTTTTTTAATCTTGGGCTGTACTTCGTAATATAAGTTGGCTCTATTAAAAGAAGAAATCAATACTTCAGGATCGCGTAAGGAAAGGTTTTTTACAATATCACTTTGTACTTTAGGCGTCGCAGTTGCTGTCAACGCTATAATGGGCACTTCATTGTTGATTTCTTCCATCATTTCTTTCAGCCTGCGGTATTCGGGTCTGAAATCATGACCCCATTCCGAAATACAATGCGCTTCGTCAACCGCAAAGAATGAAACATGCAAATCACTGAAAAAATCCAAATTTTCTTGCTTGGTTAAGGTTTCAGGAGCAACATACAATAACTTAGTTTTTCCAGATAATAAATCCGATTTCACTTCTTTGATTTGCCCTTTATTTAAAGAGGAATTCAAAAAGTGAGCAACCTCGTCTTTTTCACTATAACCTCTCACTAAATCCACTTGGTTCTTCATTAAGGCAATTAAAGGCGAAACCACAATTGCACATCCTGGCAACATTAAAGCCGGCAATTGATAGCATAAGCTTTTGCCACCCCCTGTTGGCATAATCACAAAAGTATCTCTTCCACTTAACAAGGATAAAATGGCTTTTTCCTGCGTTCCTTTAAATTCTTTAAACCCAAAATGCTGCTCTAGGGCAGCCACAATAGCAGCTTTATCCAGTCCTTTCGGCTGGCCAGCTTCAGTTGTTACTGATTTTGTGGTTTTTTTGGCTTTTGGCATCTATAAATATCTTAAAATCAATCGATTCGGTAAATTAAGTTCTAATAAGTTAGCGAATTTATTGAAAGAATTGCTCAATTCAATCTAGTATTTTTCCCAAAACCTTTTTTTTAAGGTTTTCTTATAATTGGGGTATCGAAGATAATGAAACGTTAACTTTGTCACTCGTTTAACGCTTATGATAAATAGCATAAAATCCATCGCTGAAAGAACACTCGAAATTGAATTAGAAGCCATAAAAGGTTTGTCGAATTTTATCGATAACGCATTTGAAGAAGCTGTGAAAGCCATTCATGGCACCAAGGGCCGATTTATTGTAAGTGGAATTGGCAAAAGCGCCATCATCGCCCAAAAAATTGTAGCTACTTGTAATTCAACCGGCACACCTTCTATTTTTTTACACGCAGCCGAGGCCATTCATGGTGATTCTGGAATGATTACGCCCGATGACATTGTTTTAATTATCAGCAAAAGCGGTGAGAGTCCTGAAATAAAAAACCTAGTACAATTGGTAAAGCATTTTGGCAATACTTTAATTGGCATGGTAGGAAATACGGATAGTTATTTGGCAAGGGAATCCAATTGGGTATTAAATACAACAGTAAGCAAGGAAGCATGTATTAATAATTTAGCACCAACCTCATCCACTACTGCTCAAATTGTAATGGGCGACTTAGTAGCTATGTGTTTGATGGAACTGAACCAATTTAAAGCAATTGACTTTGCTAAATTTCACCCAGGAGGTAATTTAGGAAAACGATTAACCCTAACTGTTGGACAAATTGCCAACGCCAATCCAAAACCTTTAGTTCAGGGTTCAACAAGTTTAAAGGAAGTGATTCTGACCATTTCAAAAAACCGATTAGGTGCTACTGCCGTAGTGGATAGCAATAATTTAGTAGAGGGTATTATTACCGACGGAGACATTCGCAGAATGTTAGAGCAATATAATAGTATTCAAGATTTAACAGCATTGAATATTTTTCACAAATCCCCCATTACGATATCCCCTAATGCATTAGCTGTTGATGCACTTACTTTAATGGAGCAAAAAGATATAAGCCAAATTATTGTTGCAGATGCAAACAAATATATTGGTATGATTCATATGCACGATTTAATGAGAGAGGGTATTTTATAATTAAAAATAAAAGAAGGGATGAATAATAAACATCATTATGTAGCTATAATGGCGGGGGGTATTGGAAGTAGGTTTTGGCCAATGAGTAGGACCGCGTATCCAAAACAATTTTTAGATGTATTGAACACTGGGAAAACCTTAGTGCAATGGACCTTTGAACGTTATGCAAAATTTATTCCTGTAGAAAATATTTACATTGTCACTTCTGAGGAATATGTTGATATTGTAAAAACGCAATTGCCCTTATTGCCAGTCGAAAATATTTTAGCGGAGCCTAGCCGTAAAAATACAGCACCTTGTATTGCCTATATTTCATTTAAGTTAGCACAAAAGGATCCTGAAGCTACTTTTGTAGTGGCACCAAGCGACCATTTAATATTAGAAGAAGAGAAGTTCCAAAATATTGTAGAGCGTGCTTTGGATTTTGTTGATAATATTAAAGCATTGGTTACTTTAGGCATTAAACCATCGCATCCAAACACAGGGTACGGTTATATTCAATATGAAGGATTGGAAGTAACTAAAGGTGTTTTTAAAGTAAAAACTTTTACCGAAAAGCCAAATTTAGAAATTGCAAAGTCTTTTATAGAGAGTGGGGACTTTTTGTGGAATGCAGGTATTTTTGCCTGGAAAGCAAGTACCATTTTAGCAGCATTTGAAAAACTGCAGCCAGAAATGTATGAGTTGTTTGATCACGAAAAAGAAAATTTCAACACAGAAAAAGAAAAGAATTCTATACAAAAAATATACCCGCAGTGTACAAATATCTCTATTGATATTGCCATTATGGAAAAGGCCGACAATGTATATGTACTTCCTTCCGAATTTGGGTGGAGCGACTTAGGTACTTGGAATAGTGCTTATGATAACATGGAAAAGGATTACTTTAGCAATGCGGTAGCTTCGGACAATGTGGTCGTGATTGATGCCACAAAATGTATGATTAATGCACCAAAGGATAAATTAGTGGTTGTGCAGGGATTAGATGATTTTATTGTAGTAGACACCAAAGATGTATTACTTATTTGCAGCAAGGATAAAGAGCAATCTATTAAAGAATATGTTGCCGAGGTAAAGAGAAATAAGGGAGACAAATATATTTAAACCCCAACTATGGCAACCATTATTACAGGTACCGGCAGTTACATTCCAAGCATTGTAAAAACCAACAAAGATTTTATTGGCAACAGTTTTTATGGAGAGGATGGAGCCTTAATTACAACACCGAATGAGGTGATTGTAGAAAAGTTCAAAGACATTACAGGCATTTATGAAAGAAGATATGTCGAAAACGGAATGAACACTTCCGAGATGGCGACCGAAGCTTCTAAATTGGCAATTAAGGATGCTGGTATTGATCCTGAAACCATCGATCAAATTATTGTAGCGCACAATTTCGGTAACGTATTGCCTGGAACGATTCAAACCGATACCATTCCAGCTATTGCTTCTCGTGTAAAAAATCAATTGGGTATACATAATCCAAATTGTGTGGCTTATGATATTTTATTTGGTTGTCCAGGATGGATTCAAGGAGTCATTCAAGCAGATGCATTTATTAAATCGGGTATGGCTAAGCGCTGTTTAGTAATTGGTGCCGAAACTTTAAGTAGAGTTGTAGATCCACATGATCGTGATAGTATGATTTTTAGCGATGGTGCGGGGGCTTGTATTGTAGAAGGCGATCCTAACACCGATAGCGGTATTTTAGCAGCTAGCGTACAAAGCCATTGTAATGACGAAACCTATTTCTTATACTTAGGTAAATCCTATCATCCGGAAGGAGAAGAAGAAACAAGGTATATTAAAATGAAAGGGCGTAAGGTATACGAATACGCTATTAAGAATGTGCCGCTTGCTATGAAAGAATGTATTGAAAAAGCAGGTGTTGATATAAAAGACGTGAAAAAGTTCTTCTTACATCAGGCGAACGAAAAAATGGACGAAGGTTTTATCAAGGCATTGTATAAATTATATGGCACAAGAGAAGTGCCTGAAAATATCATGCCCATGAGCATTCATGATTTAGGAAACAGCTCGGTTGCTACCATTCCTACATTGTATGATATGGTAAAGCATGGCAAATACCCTGAGCATCAATTAAACAAAGGCGATATTGTAATTTTTGCTTCGGTAGGTGCTGGCATGAATATTAACGCTATTTGTTATCGAGTATAACAAAAAAAGGAGTTGCAGTATTGCAACTCCTTTTTTAAAATATATTGAAAGCGGCTCATCAG
>CANGMV010000127.1 GCA_947454745.1 Bacteroidota bacterium
ACACGCAATATCTTGCACAAAATGATTTGACTAACAAGGCATTAACAAATAAAAACGAACATTATTGGAACCTCTTTCCGCACTAAAAGATCGTAAAAAATCTCCAACGCAACTTACCCGCAGCAGTAAAATTTTCAAAACTATTATCCAGGCGATCCAGGATAAGAAAGGGGAGAATATTATTAGCTTAGATCTTAAGAAAATACACGAAGCTTCAGCCGATTTTTTTATCATCTGCGAAGCCAACAACACCACTCAATTAAAAGCGATTGCTGACAATATTGAGTACGAAGTAAAACACAAATGTGGTGAATTGCCTTATAAAAGTGAAGGCAAAACAGCTGCACAATGGTTGCTAATTGACTATATCAATGTGGTGGTACATGTAATGCATCCTGAATCAAGAACATTTTATCGATTAGAGGAAATGTGGAGCGACGCAGATGCAAAAATGCATGATGTAGAAAACTAATTTTAAGGATACTTGTTATACATACATAACAAAAGCTATAAATAGTACAAATGACACCTGAGAATAATAATTCAAAAAAGAAAGGTCCTTTAGGCGATGGCCCTAAACTACCAAAGTTCAATATCTATTGGATTTACGGCTTAATTGCCTTGTCCTTATTATCGGCACGTTTTTTCCAAATGGCGCCCGATGTGAACACCATTTCACACAACGAATTTGTGAAAATAATGGCTAGTGGTGATGTTGAAAAATACGTGAAAGTAGAAAACAAGAAAGTGGTTCGCATTTATATTAAAGCGGATAGCGTTCAAAAAGAATTCTATGTTCAAAAATTCAAAACCAAGTTGCCAAAGGAAAAAGTAAAGGGCAATTATTTATTTGAATATAAAATTGACGATTGGGCTTCTTTTAACCGAGAAGTGGAAAATATTTATACCAAGTATGCGATTACCAATATTCCCGATAGTAGTTCCGATTCGGATAGCGATTGGTTTGGCCCTATTGCAAATACGGTTTTTTCTTTAGTATTACTGGTAGTGGTTTGGGTATTAATGATGCGTAAAATGGGCGGCGGCGCTGGTGGTAGCGGTGGCCCAGGTGGCATTTTTAATGTAGGTAAATCTAAAGCTACTTTATTTGAAAAAGGAGGTACAAAAGTGAATATCACTTTTGCCGATGTTGCAGGATTGGAAGAAGCAAAAGAAGAAGTAATGGAGATTGTTGACTTCTTAAAAAATCCTAAAAAGTATACTTCCCTAGGAGGTAAGATTCCTAAAGGGGCTTTATTGATTGGTCCTCCAGGTACAGGTAAAACATTGTTAGCAAAAGCAATGGCTGGTGAGGCGCAGGTTCCTTTCTTTAGTTTAAGTGGTTCCGACTTTGTGGAAATGTTTGTGGGTGTAGGTGCAAGTCGTGTGCGTGATTTATTTAAGCAAGCAAGAGAAAAAGCACCTTGTATTATATTTATTGACGAGATTGATGCGATTGGTCGTGCTCGTGGTAAAAATGCCATGATGAGCAATGACGAACGTGAAAATACTTTAAACCAATTGTTGGTTGAGATGGATGGTTTTGGTGGCGACACGGGTATTATTATTTTAGCTGCAACCAATCGTCCCGATGTATTAGACAGTGCCTTGTTAAGACCAGGTCGTTTTGATCGTCAAATTTCAATTGACCGTCCGGATGTAAAAGGTCGTCAAGAAATTTTCAAAGTGCATTTAGGTCCAATTAAAGTTTCAGAAAGTTTAGACATTTATAAATTAGCGGAACAAACGCCTGGTTTTGCAGGTGCTGACATTGCAAATGTTTGTAACGAAGCTGCTTTGATTGCTGCGCGTAAAGGAAAGAGTGGTGTAGAGATGCAAGATTTCCAAGATGCTATTGATAGAGTGATTGGCGGTTTAGAGAAAAAGAATAAAATCATTTCTCCTGAAGAAAAAGAAGTAATTGCATATCACGAAGCGGGTCACGCTATTTGCGGCTGGTTCTTGGAGCATGCATATCCTTTATTAAAAGTTACCATTGTGCCAAGAGGTACGGCCGCATTGGGCTATGCGCAGTACACGCCTAAAGAACAATACTTATATACGATCGAACAATTAACCGATCAAATGTGTATGACTTTAGGTGGTAGAGCTGCTGAACAAATTTTCTTTGGTAAAATTTCAACAGGTGCATCAAACGACTTACAACAAATTTCCAAGATGGCTTATTCCATGGTAACTACTTATGGAATGAATGATAAAATTGGTAATGTAAGTTTTTACGACCCTTCTCAAGAAAATAGTTTCCAAAAACCATTTAGTGAGGAGACGGGTAAAATTATTGACGAGGAAGTAAGAAAAATGATTGCAGAGGCTTATCAAAGAACTTTACAATTATTAACGGAGCGTAAAGCAGAAGTTGAAAAATTAGCAAAAGAATTATTAGATAAGGAAGTATTGCATAAAGCGGATGTAGAAGCATTAATTGGAAAAAGACCATTTGAGGAAAAGAAAAATGGAGATATTCATGAAACCTTTGCGCCTACCGAAACTACAGTGGTAAGTCCAACCGACAATACAGCCGAAGCTACTGCAACCGATGATACAATTGACCATGCGAATGCAACTATTGATGCTGCAGACGCCACTGGGAATAATGAATAATATTTTACATGGAATCGCAAGGCGCTAGAAATAAAATATTAAAAAAAATTAAACAGGCTTTAAAATCACCTGTCGCTGTTCCATTCCCTGATCAGGTTTCGGACACGCCCATATTTATTCCTACAGAGCATGAATTGACCATTGACTTTGCACAAAAATTTACTGAGCTATTGGGCAAGTTTATTTATTGTGCCGATGAAGGAGAATTGGCGCAACAATTGAGTGCTTTAATTAAGTCGAAAAAATGGGAAAAAATTTATTCTCAGGAATCAGGGTGGTTGGATGATATGAGTGAGTATCAGTTTGACCCTGTGACCACCGATGATTTAGCCGGTTGTGACGCTGCTATTACTTTGTGTGAACATTTAGTAGCACGAACGGGTACGATAGTTTTAAGTAGTCAACAACTAAGTGGTCGTACTTCGAGTGTGTATGCACCAGTACATATTTGTATTGCTTATACGCATCAATTGGTATTTGATATTTCAGATAGCCTGCAACAATTTAAAAAGGAAGCCGATCATATTCCTTCCATGATAAGTTTTGCAACTGGTCCAAGTCGAACTGCGGATATTGAAAAAACATTAGTTGTAGGAGTGCATGGCCCGAAGGAAGTATATTGTTTTTTAGTTGACAAATTAACCGATTAGCATTTTTATATAAATCTGTACATATGGAACTGGCCCCAGGAAAAAAAATATATTTCTTATCTGACTTTCATTTGGGAGCGCCGAACGAATTGGAAAGCCGAAAGCGCGAAGACCGTATTGTACATTTTTTAAATAATGCCAAACAAGACGCTGCTGCTTTTTTTATAGTTGGAGATATTTTTGATTTTTGGTTTGAATATAAAACGGTTGTGCCAAAAGGATTTGTAAGAATATTAGGGTGTTTAGCTCAAATTAGTGATGCCGGCATTCCATTACATATTTTCACGGGCAACCATGATTTATGGATGAACGATTATTTAGCAAAGGAATTAAATGCCAAAGTGTATTTTGAACCTCAGCACTTTACTTTTGGTAGCAAACAATTTTTAATTGGTCACGGCGATGGCTTAGGCCCTGGTGATTATGGCTATAAGCGTTTAAAAAAAGTTTTCACCAATCCGTTTTGCCAGTGGTTATTTAGATGGTTGCATCCCGATGCGGGCATACAATTAGCTAATTATTTTAGTGCGAAGAGTCGCGCTAAAACGGGAAGTTCCGACGAAGTTTTTTTAGGAGAAGACAATGAATGGTTAATAGTTTATACAAAGGAACAAGCTAAAAAAATGGATGTGGATTATTTTGTTTTTGGACACAGGCATTACGCCATTGACTTTGCTATTAATGAACGCACACGTTATATTAATTTAGGTGATTGGATTCGTTTAAACACCTATGGCGTTTTTGATGGCGAAAAAATGCAACTATTAAAATGGGAGTCTTAATATCAAATTTTTGAATTATGAATTTAGATCAACAATTTTTATCCAATCCTATTAAAAGCTACTTAGTAATCCTAGGTATTCTTTTAGTTACTTTTATCATTAAGCGTTTGATTTCTCGTTTTTTCGCTAGTCTTATTTATACTTGGATCGATAAAAAGAATCACTCCGAATTAAGAAAGTCACATGTGCACCGCTTGGTAGTGCCCATTGAAAGGTTCTTAATTTTCATGGTTGCCATCATTGCTTTATATGAATTAAAATTTCCTGCATTGTGGAATGTACACTTGTATAAAGTGTCCTTACAATTGTTCATGGAGTCGGCCGTCAAATTCATTTTCATTATTTTATTCATTCGTGTTTGCCTACGTACCCTAGAGTTTATTGCTATTATTTTAGAGGAAAAAGCGAAACTGTCAAAGGACCAAACCGATGATCAATTGATCTTATTTTTTAGAGATTTCTTTAAAGTAATCTTATACATTATTGGTGTATTGATGATACTTCATTATGTATTTAATGAAAACATTGGCAATCTTGTTACTAGCTTAAGTATTGTGGG
>CANGMV010000128.1 GCA_947454745.1 Bacteroidota bacterium
CTCATAAGCGTTTTCGTCGGCGTCGCAATTGTTTTCATAAACTGCATTGGCAAGGCTCAATTTCCAGCCCTTACTGTATAAGCTGTCCACATGATGCGCGTTGTTATAATTGGTTAACCAGGTAGGCAAAGTAGCCGCATAATAGGTAGAACTGATAAAATTGCCCGATTTGGTATCATACCAATAAGCCGCATCGGCAGCATGGCCTGCAGGAATAATGGCACCGCGGTCTTTTAAAGAAACACCAATGACTTTGCTTTTAAAGTTGGTTGCTAATTTTAATTCATCACCAATCGTGCTTGTCCAAACATTCACAGGGCTCATTTGGCCAGCTGCATTGTTGGTGGTACCAACCGCTTGAACCGAGGCATCGTCTACACAATAAACTTGTTTTTGCTTAACATTGTCATACCACATATTACCAGCAATGCCATGTAACGCAGGAACCGAGCCTGTATACACACAAGTATGACCACAAGCGGTAACGGTTGGAACATAAGGGATAAGGGTGTTATCGCAGGTTGCGCCCTCGTTTACAAAATGCATAAAACCATTTTGACTTTTAAAGTAAGGTTTGAATTTATTTACATAGTCCCAACGCATTTGATCCACCACAATACCAACCACTAATTTTGGCTTGGCATTACTTGAATTGGCAACTAGGCTAGTTTTAGGTTTTTGGGCATTTAATTGAAGCGCTAAAAAGCTAAAACATAATAAGGATAAGTATCTCATTGTTTTCATATTATACTTGCAAATTACGCATATTTATTGCAGCTAAAAAGGCAAAAAAAGATTAAATTTGCATTACTAATTAATACTATATGGCAGACATTTTTGAAAGACTCCTTAAGAATTACGGACCCATTGGTCAACATCGTGAAAGAGCGCATGGGTATTTTGCATTCCCAAAGCTAGAAGGGGAAGTAGGTTCAAAAATGAAATTTAGAGGCCAAGAGATGATTGTTTGGAGCTTAAACAACTATTTAGGCTTGGCAAATCATCCCGAAGTTCGCAAGGCCGATGCCGATGGGAGTGCGGAATATGGCTTGGCTTTGCCAATGGGTGCGCGTATGATGAGTGGGAACAGTGATTTGCATGAGCAATTAGAAAAAGAATTGGCAGAGTTTGTACATAAGGAAGATTCGATTTTAATGAATTATGGATACCAAGGTATCATGAGTGCCATTGATGCGATCTGTGGCCGTCACGATGTGGTGGTATATGATGCGGAATGTCACGCTTGTATTATAGATGCATTAAGAATGATCCCTGGACACCGTTTTGTATTTAAACACAACGATGTAGAGGATTGTGAAAAGCAATTGGCGAGAGCACAAGCCTTGGCTGAAAAACAAGGGGGTGGCATATTAGTGATCACCGAAGGTGTTTTTGGAATGGCAGGAGACCAAGGAAAATTAAAAGAAATAGCAGCTTTAAAAAAGAAAGTGCCGTTTCGTTTGTTAGTAGATGATGCACATGGATTTGGCACTTTAGGTTTAACAGGTGCTGGTGCGGGTGAAGAGCAAGGTTGTCAGGATGAAATTGATTTATACTTTTCAACTTTCGCTAAAAGTATGGCATCGATTGGTGCATTTATGGCGGGGCCAAGAACCATTATTGATTATATCCGTTATAATATTCGTTCTCAAATTTTTGCGAAGAGTTTGCCAATGCCTTATGTGGTAGGTAATTTAAAGCGTTTAGAACTATTAAGAACAAAGCCCGAATTAAAAGCAAACCTTTGGAAGAATGCCTTGGCTTTACAAAATGGATTAAAAGAAAAAGGCTTTGATATTGGCAAAACCGATTCAGTTGTAACACCTGTGTATATGAAAGGAGGTGTGGAAGAAGCAACTGCGATGGTGATGGATATTAGAGAGAATTATAAAATATTTTGTTCGATAGTGGTATATCCTGTTATACCAAAGGGACATATTATTTATCGTTTAATCCCAACTGCAGTGCATACGCAGGAGGAGATAGATTTGACTTTAAAGGCATTTAGTGAGACCAAAGCAAAGTTGGATGCGGGTGCCTACAAAGTGAATGAAATACCAGATATGGCAAACAAATAAATCTAGTTGAAGTAATCTACTTGATCTTGTTCCTTTTTTAGTACTTCGATACTCACGTTTAATTCAAAGCCAATTAATAAAATAAGTGCATTGATATAAATGAGTGTCATTACAATTAATACGGTACCAATGGAACCGTAAATTTTATTGTAACTACTAAAATGATTTACCCAATAGGAAAATCCGAAAGTGGTAATTAACATGAGTATGGTAGACAGTAAAGCGCCGGGAGAAGCCAGAGGCCATTTTTCCTTAATATGCGGAGCGTACTTGTATATAAAAGCATTGCCAAAAAACAATAAGAGAATAATAATGATCCATCTTAATGTATTCCAATACGGAAGAATGGTACTCTTATTAATATCAAAACCAGCTCTTAATAAGGAAGTTAATTGATCCTGACCTATAAGTACAATTAAGCTGGCAAATACCAATAAGATTAAAATAATCGTAAGTCGAATGGCCCGCATTCTTTGGTGTAAAAAGAAGGGCTTGTTTTGCATAATAGATTTATCGAAGCTTCGGATGATACCTGTCATGGCATTGGAAGCATAAAATAAAAGCAATACAAAACCAAAAGAGAATACCCCAACGTGTTGACTTAACAAGTCGTTGATAATGTCTAAGATAAATTTATAAGTACTCGAGTTGGGTGCGATATCCTTGAATAACGAAAGGATTTGTTTTTTTACTTTAAATGTTCTTGGGAAATAGGGTATAATTGAAAACAAGAACAAGAAACTGGCAGGCAAAGCCATTAATAAATTAAATGAAATCGCCGATGCACGATCGTATAAGCCAAGTGTATTTAATTGCTTGAATAAGAATTTAATAACCTGGTACAAATTAATATGCTGAAATCCTGGAATATAAATGCCCTTGGCCTTGCGTTTAAAAATTCGAATAATAGGGCTTATCGTTTTTCGAATCATCGAAACGATCTTTTTTAAAAATTTTACTATGGGCGAAGGATTACTGATTTTGTTTTCTTTTTTGATATTCATCTAATTTCAACTGGTATTCTTTTGCAAATTTACTGTGTTCTTGGAAACTAGTACTAAAATGGTGGTAACCACTAAAGTCGGCTTTTGCAACAAAGTAAAGGTAGCTTGTTGTTGGTGCATTTAATACAAGGTCAATCGTTTTTGGACTTGGTGTACAAATGGGACCAGGAGGTAAACCTTTTTTGCGGTAGGTATTGTAAGGCGAAGGGTTGCTTAAATATTTTTCATAAATGCGCGTTAAAGCAAAGTCCTGCATGGCATACTTAATGGTAGGGCAGGCTTGTAAAGGCATTCCTTTTTGCAATCTGTTTTGATATACACTTGCAATTAAAGTTTTGTCGGAATCATAATTACATTCTTCTTCCACAATCGAAGCAAGCGTATAAACTTCGTTAGGGGACATACCAATTTTTTTTGCTTGCGCCAATCGATCCTTGTTTTTCCAAAATTGCGTTTGTTGGTCTTTCATTTTTTGCATCAACTTTGAAAGTGGTGTAGACCAATACATTGTATACGTATCAGGAATAAAGAGCGTTAATAATTGAGTAGTGTCGGTACCAAAAGGAGCCAAGGAATCGTTGCTATTAAAAAACTGAGCAGCAGTGGCACTATCCACGGAAAGGGTGTTGCCCACTAGTTTGGACAATTCACCACGGGTACGTACTTTATTTAAAACAAAGTTCACTGTGGCTTGTTGGTTGTTGCGCAACATGCGTATTAGGGAAAGCAAACTGGTATTTTTCTTCACTAAAAATTTGCCAGCTTTGGTTTTACCTTCTACATTTAAAGCTTTGGCTAATATTATAAAACTTGGTTTGTCTAAAATAATTTTCTTAGCAGCCAAACTATCCGCTAAATTGTCTAAACCGGTTTTTGTGTATTCGAAACTTGCTTTATCGGAATTAAAATGGGTGGTTTTCACCAATACATTATAAGCTTCATAACAAAGTAAAAGGAGGAACAATAAAACGATTGTCTTTTTCATATTTCAAAATACAATAAAAATCCCCACCTTGTTGAAGGCAGGGACGAATATTTTATAAATGTAAGTTCCCACCAAGGGTGGAAGCCAAGTTATTTTTTAGTTTCAGTAGCAGGTGCTGTTTGTGCAGGCACAGTTGCAGTATTAGCTGGTGCTTGAACCGGCGCTGCAGCTGGAGCTGTTGCAGATGTGTTTACTTTATTCAATAAACCTTTATCAGAATCGCTTCCGCCATTTGCAGATTTTAAGAAAAGGGTAGAAGTCATTGCTAGAACAGCAATCACTGCAGCAAAAATCCAAGTGCCTTTTTCTAATACATCGGTTGTTTGTTTAACACCCATGAAGTTATTTGTTAAACCACCTACATTTGCATTTAAACCACCACCTTTAGGGTTTTGGATTAATACCATAAAACCTAGTCCAGCACAAGCAGCAATCATTAAGATTATAAATAAAGTAATCATTAGTTCTTTTGTTTTAATTGATCAATTCGAGACGCAAAATAAACGGATTTTTCAGGAAAAATAAAACTTAATTTTGAATAGA
>CANGMV010000129.1 GCA_947454745.1 Bacteroidota bacterium
AAATACAATAATAATAAACTAATAAATAAATAAGTAGTGATTACAATTACGTCCCAAATAATTGGCGACTGTAAACGACCATGCGTAAACAAATTGTAAAAACGATCGGGACGTCCCATATCAACGATAATGATAAGACCTGCAAATGAAATGGCCGATACCGCAATGATTTCTGCAATTCTTGTTAAGGGCGTACTCCAATGTACATCGGTTAAACGAAGCACGGCTGTTATTAGAGATCCCACTAAACTAATGGCTACAAAAAATACAAAATTAGAAATATAAATACCCCATGACGCATAATCTCTCAAGGCAGTCACTTCCAATCCATAATATAATTGTCTACAATAGGCATAGAAACCAAAGGCGCAAACGGCTAATAAACATACTACCCAAATTTGCCCTTGCTTACCAAATTTCTGTGGTAACAGGTCTTCTATTATTTTATTTTCAGCTAACTTTTCCACGTTATAATTTTTTAGTTAACGATTATTTCTTTTCCTCGGCTTTTTCGGAATTTTCAAAAGGAAAATTTCTGTTTACTGGAGGTAGGTAATAAACACTTGGCTTAGTGCCTAGATCTTCCATTAATCTATATCCAGATTTATCCTTTATTAAATCGCTGAACCGGAATGTTTCTGCACCATTGGTTACCGTATCTTCTAATATATCGCCAAAGAAAAATACACCGTTAGGACATGCTGAAACGCAATGTGGTAAGCCACCTTGGCGCACCATATCGGGACAGAAATCACATTTGCCTACGGTTCCTTTCTTTTGAGGAACACTGGTTTCACAAGAGTAAGGTTTGTCGGCAATTTCTTTTTCGATTTGTGGTTCCTCCCAGTTAAATACCCTTGAAGAATAAGGACAAGCAGCCATACAAAAACGACAACCAACACAACGATCACTATCAATTAACACAATACCATCTTTTCTTTTAAAAGTTGCATCTACAGGACAAACTTTTACGCAAGGTGGTTCGTCACAATGCATGCAAGTAGTAGGTTGCCAATAAGGAGCTGTCTTTTCAGACTCTTGCATTGGGTAAACTTTTATCCAGTTTTGTCCTGGATGAATATGGTGCATATGGTTACAAGCAGTCTGACATTTTTTTACACTTTTACATCTTGACAAGTCAATTACCATTGCAAATTTTTTCCCTGGAATACCTACTCTAGCTTCTGAATTCGCTACAGGTGGCATTTCAGGAACTGGCTTTAAGAACGCCTTATCTACTTCGATTATTTCTCCGTCGACCGATAATAATTTAACCATTTCACCAGAAGGCTTTACATCGGTTACTTCATCGGGTGTAAATGGATTTCCTCCACAACCCGCTAAAGCAGCACCAGCAAGTAATGTAGTGGCAAGGAATTCTCTTCTTGAATTTTCGTTCGTTTTCATTAAAATACTTTTTTAATTACAATTCTTTTTTAACCCAGTCTTGTAATTGCTTATTTGATATTTTTTCTTTTGCCCCTTGTATTTTGGACATATCTACTTCCACTAGTCTGCCATCCTGTGTCAACATTTTCATTGTTTGATTTTTTGTTTCAGGAGCACAACTAATTACGTCCTTCTTTCTTGCCAAAAAGCCAAATTTTAAAATAGGAAACAAACTAAGTGCACCTAATCCCGCAAGCAATTTCCTGCGCGTATTGGTTTCCTTAGATAGGTTGTTTTCGGTATTCATAAAATATATTAAATGAGATTATAAAATAATAAGCCCCGATTCGTTTCGAGGCTTATCATTTGCGATTGTATTATTTCTTTAAACTACGCATGAAGTTTACCAAGTTCCAGATATCTTCTTGATCTGCGATTTTCTTTTTAAAGCTTGGCATGTCTCCTCTTCCTTCTGAAGTTTTAAAGAATATTGCTCCATCAGTTTGACCTTGAAAAGCAGCTTTGCTAAAATCAGGAGGTGCAGTTTCTAATTGAGCAGCTTTAGTGCCATCTCCTAAGCCTGTTTTTCCATGGCATGATGCACAGTGTTGATTCCATAAGGCCTTGCCTGCAGTTACTGAAGCAGGGCTAGTTTTAACGGCATTTGCTACTTTAGCTTTATCGGCAGGAACATTCCATGGTTTATTTTGTAATAAGGTAAAACTTGCTGTTGTAATAAAAACAACGATGAGTGATAAAACAGATAATTTTTTCATTTGTATTCGATTTTGTTTGATGTACAAAGGTTAAAATTATGTCTGCTTTTGTTCAATGATAGCCATCATCAAAAAATATGACTTTGCTCATAAATATTGGCTAAATGACTAATGTTCAAATAAAAGAAGGGGATTAACCAATCTGAATATTGGAAAATCCCCTATCTAAGTTCAAGTATCAAAACACACACAAGAAAAAGTTCTATCCCATTGAATTAAAAAATTCTTGAGATATTGAAGCCCACTAAGAACTGGCTTTTTGTAAAATCGTTATGGTTAAATACATTATTGTTTTGAGGTAAAATGTATCCGTAATTACCCATAAATACTTGGAAATCATGACCACTTGTTTTGAAATCCAATCCTAAACTAATATTAGGATTTGGGTTGTTCATTGGATGTTGTGTTAATGGTTGATCATAACCTGCAATAATAGACATGCCATCGGTTAATTTGTATCTTCCAGAAGCACTAATCGCTAAGTGTGCATTATTGGTTTTTGGCTGTATAACCTTATTTGCGTCATAATATCCTTCGACATTATTGAAATAAGATAAACTGGGTGCAACTTGTAATGATAATTTTTCAGTTACTTTTCGCGCAATTATTACTTGTGAGAAAAAACTAAATCGGTCTTGTACATTTACAATTGGCAATGAACTGTTTTTTGCTCTTGTATCCATTACTGAATTTGCAAACAAGGTTACACTTACTGGCAATTTATTATCCTTTGTTTGTTTGAACAAAGCATATTTCAAATTACCATCTATTTGCATTCTATCGTTGGTTGCACCAAATCCTACTTGTAAATCTTTCACTGGTACATAACTAAATCCCAATAGCATGTTGGCACTTGCAAATAAGCCTGCTAAGTCCTTCCAGCCATTTTCGATCGTTCCAAAACGGTGTTGGATGTCAAACTCGAATGTTCCCTTAATGGGTACCATTACTGTTTGGTTATCGATAATATAGTTGCCCTCAAATGTATTTTTTACATAAGATTTCTTTTTAACAACAGGAGCTGTGGCCTGTGTTGAATCTTGCGCTATCAATTGAGTTGCTCCCATGATCATCACTAATAATAATAATGACTTTGTAATTGAGCTCATCAATGATTTATATGATATTGCTTTTTTCATTTGAATTAATTTAATTGTTTTTAGCTCCTTGTTTAATCCATGCATATATTTTAGCATTGATTTTTTCATCAGGACCAGCACCTAGTGGCATTACTGGACTTTTTTTACCAGTCAACCACAACATCAATACACTATTATCAGGATCGTTGGCTTTAATATAGCTACCATCAGTTAAAGCTTTGAAGGCGTTGGCTGCTGATAGGTCTGGGGCTTTTGCACCTGCTGCATGACAACCCGCTTTCGCACAACTATTGGTAAAAATGGGCACAATATCATTGGAGAAACTCATGGTTTGTGTGATACTGCTTCCTGGATTTACAACGATAGTTTCGGTCTTATAACATCCTGTAATAGCAAGCATGAAGATGGCTAGGATGCCTGACAATATTGCTATTTTTTTCGTTAACATACTTTTACTTTTTATCGATGAATCGACCTACTTATTATTTTGCAAACTTCATTGTTAAGTTAGGCTGAATCGCATGTTGGTTATTTGATCTATCCCAAATTGCAATACCAAACACCTTGTCTTCCAATGTTGAAAAATCAACGTCTTGTTTTAATACATCGGCAGTTTTTAATTTTCTTTTATACTCAACTATCCATCCAGTGCCAGTATGTACTGCTTTTGCTGAAATATCTGCTCTCTCTCCAAGTAATGCAGAACCAATATAACTAGGAATTGCTTTTGGAGCAGTCGCGCCAGTTACTGTAGATGTTCTTAAGTAATCAGATCCAGTTGTAGGATCGATGGTACCACCGCTGTATGTTAATACACCTGTAGCACTTACGCCAGTTACTTTTTTGGCTTTGCCACCTGCCAATGTATCTGCTGCTAAAATATAATAGTTTGCTTCACCTGGCACTACCCACATTGGTACACTCACTGAAGCACCTGTTCCATTTAATTTTAAAGTTTGTTTATTACTATATCCTCCTTGTGCTGGAGTAGTGGTATATGTTGGAGCATATGGCCATGTAGTGCTTGCGCCTGAAACAGTAATGCCATCTACATGACGCCCATTACCTGATCCGCCTACTAAACCAGTTACACCTGGTCCTCCAGCCCAGTCTTGATAGTTGTCGTCCATCTGATCGAACAAGATATCCTTACTCAAATGCGCCCACCACATATCAATCTTTTCTTGTGCACCATTGGTATAGTGATTACCACTTCCTGCATTTGATTTCATCGCAGCAGGTGTTTGTGAATAATCTAAATACGGTGTAAACAC
>CANGMV010000130.1 GCA_947454745.1 Bacteroidota bacterium
CAACCTGCATAGTCTAATAAAAACTGCTCTAAAACAGCCAAAGTAGGCAAATCCAAGTCGTTGGTAGGCTCATCCAGAATTAAGAAATTCGGATTCTTAAACAAGATCGTTAATAATTGTAAGCGCTTTTTCTCGCCTCCACTCAAGGCGCTTAAATAGGTATATTGTTTATCGGGTGTAAATAAAAACAATTCTAAAAACTGTGCAGCACTTAAAGAGCCGCCACTTGCTAATGGAAACTGCTCGGCAAATGTTTTTAAATATTCAATAACGCGCATGTCCTTTTTGTACACCAACCCTTCCTGTGAAAAGTGACCAAAAACAATGGTTTCACCTACATTAATCTTTCCGCTATCTGGCTGTGTAATACCCTGTAATATTTGTAAAAAAGTACTTTTACCAACTCCATTTTTTCCTACTATGCCAATGCGCTCTCCCTTACTAAATGTATAATCAAAACCTTTTAACACTACTAAATCACCATAGGACTTATATACTTTCTTAGCTTCGATAATCTTTCCTCCCAAGCGCGTCATTTTCATATCTAACTGCAAACTGGTGTCGTCCAATTTTTGTTTGGCTTTTGCTTCTACTTCATAAAAATTATCCTGCCTGCTTTTACTTTTGGTCGTTCTCGCTTTGGGCTGCTTGCGCATCCATTCCAATTCCTTTCTAAAAGTATTTTTTGCTTTATCAATACTTGCTTGTTCCGATTCAATTCTTGCCGCCTTCTTCTCTAAATAATTTTCATAATCTCCTTTGTAACTGTATAATTTCTCACGTTCCAATTCCCAAATTTCATCGGTCACCGCTTCTAAAAAATACCTATCATGCGACACTAATAATAAAGTCACTTTCTCTTGCTCTAAATAATTCTCCAACCACTCAATCATATTTAAATCCAAATGGTTGGTAGGCTCGTCCATTAATAACAATACATGCTTGGGCTCGAATCCAATTTGAATTAAAGTTTTTGCCAAGGAAACACGCTTGCGCTGACCACCACTTAATTTGGAAACGGGTTGTTCCAAGTGATGAATATTCAATTGCGTTAAAATGGTTTTCACTTTCGATTCAAAATCCCATGCATTGTTTTCTTCCATCTCCATGATGGAATTCGTGATCAAATCCTCGTCCTCTGTTTCCATAGCCATTTCATAATTGCTAATGGCTTTCATTGTAGGATGATCCTGATTAAATAAGTTCTGTGTAACTGTGGCCGTTTCAATGAACTGAGGGTCCTGTTCAAACATCACTAAGTGCACATCCTTATGTATTTTACAAGTACCTGCATCGGGATGCTCCTTGCCCGACAAAATGCGCAACAAAGTACTCTTCCCAACTCCATTGCGGGCAATTAAGGCAATGCGGTCACCTTCATTAATATTAAAACTAATGCCCTTAAACAGGGGCGTAATTCCATAACTTTTGGTCAATCCTTCTACTGATACATAATGCATGGCGCAAAGATAAGTCCCCAGTGCAAGGAAGCCGTATTTTATTGTACTTTTGTCCCTGACAAACTTAAATAGTTTTAAAGATGAAGCATTTTGAGGTTCCAACAGGTTATCGCAGCCAATTAATTAGTGCCATTAAGCAAAAGAGAAAAGCGGACGATAAATTAAAAAAAGATTTTAGCCCAACCTTATTGGACCTAGGCAATGTTCAATTTTATTTGGCAAGACATTTTGGTTTTTGTTATGGTGTAGAAAACGCCATTGACATCGCTTATAAAACCATTGAAGAAAATAAAGGAAAAAGAATATTCTTGTTAAGTGAAATGATTCACAATCCTCAAGTGAATGCCGATTTAATTTTAAAAGGAGTTCGATTTTTACATGACACCAATGGAAATTCGATTATCCCACTAGCATCATTAAACGCCGACGATGTGGTCATGATTCCTGCTTTTGGAACCACTTTAGAATTAGAAGCCATTATTGAAGCGAAAGGAATTCAAATTCAAAAATACAATACTACTTGTCCGTTTGTTGAAAAGGTTTGGAATCGTAGTGAACAAATTGCAAAAAAAGGTTACTCCATTATTATTCACGGGAAACCAAAACATGAGGAAACGAGGGCTACTTTTTCTCATGCTGCAGCCAATACCCCAACGTTGATTGTGAATGACATGGAGGAGACTAAAATTTTGGGGGATTATATTTTAGGCAAGCTAAGCATACAAGCATTTGAACAATATTTCGACAAAAGATATTCTACAGGATTTGACCCCAGTAAGGATTTAGATAAAATTGGTGTTGTAAACCAAACCACACAATTGGCATCAGACACCCAGGCTATTTCGGATTATTTAAAAGAAGTAGTACTCGAAAAATATGGCGCCGAAAATTTAAGCGCTCATTTTGCCGATACCAGAGACACGCTTTGTTATGCAACAAATGACAATCAATCAGCCGTAATTGGATTGCTCGAAATCGAAGCGGATCTTGCCATTGTAATGGGTGGTAAAAACAGCAGCAATAGTTCGCACTTGGTTGAGCTTTGTGAGCAAAAATTACCTACCTACTTTATCGACGACGCCATTAAAGTTATCAGTGCCGATCAAATCATTAAAACAGATTGGAAAACAAAAGAGTCAATAAGTGTAGACAATTATCTTCCTAAAAAAGAAGTCGTAAAAATACTAATGACAAGTGGTGCGAGCTGCCCAGATACTGTAGTAGAATCGGTGATTCAGAAAATTGCGGGCTTTTACAATAAGGAAGAAGCCCTTGAGGCCTTAATTGAAAAATGGACTAAGCAAGACTAATTCTTTCCTTGGCCCAATTCAATGCAAGTTCGAATTGTGCTTCTCTTGTAATATGACTGTTGTCCAAAACCAAGGCATCTGCAGCTTGCTTTAATGGACTATGCTCCCTGGTGCTATCTATCAAATCTCGATGTTGTAAATTATCGGCAACCTCTTCCATGGTGATGGCAGGATTGGTAGCTTGTAGCTCCAGGTATCTTCTATTGGCCCTAATGGCAGGATCGGCGGTGACAAAAATCTTAAGTTCGGCATTAGGGAACACCACCGTTCCAATATCACGTCCATCCATTACAATTCCTTTTTGGGCACCCATGGCTTGTTGTTGTGCCACCGCAAAGTCACGAACCAGGCCAATTGCAGCCACTTCACTTACTTTGGAACTCACTTTCATTTCACGAATTAACAATTCAACATTCTCTCCATTCAAATACATGTCACTCTTTAATGTTACAGGATTATAAGCAAAATGCAATTGAATATTTTGTAAGGCATTTTGAATAGCAACTTGATCGTCAAATGCAATTTGATTGCGCAAAAAATACAAAGCAATTGCTCGATACATGGCACCCGTGTCAATAAACACGTATTCCAATTTTGTAGCTAATGCTTTAGCTAATGTGCTTTTGCCGCAGGATGAAAATCCATCTATAGCAATAATTATTTTCTTAGACATTGCTCAAAATTAAGAAACAGTAATGGTTTGTGTTTTTGGCAGATTTGCATTTCGAATGGCAATTTGTCTAACTGCTTGAGATACCACCGACCTTAATGCTTCTTTAGAAATTTCATCCTCGCCTACCATCGCAGGAACTCCCGCATCTCCCCCTTCGCGAATGGACTGTACCAATGGAACTTGCCCCAAGAATGGCAAATCATATTCTGACGCTAAATTGCGTCCACCATCTTTTCCAAATAAATAATATTTATTGTCTGGTAGTTCAGCAGGAGTGAAGTAAGCCATGTTTTCGATCAATCCAATTATTGGCACTTTTACATTGGCTTGACCAAACATAGCAATTGCTTTTTTTGCATCCGCCAACGCCACATTTTGAGGTGTAGTTACAATCACAACACCCGTTACTGGTACGGTCTGCATGATTGTTAAATGAATATCTCCTGTGCCTGGTGGCATATCAATTACTAAATAATCCAACGCTCCCCATTCCACATCGGTAATAAATTGACGAATAGCACTGCTCGCCATTGGACCTCTCCAAACAACCGCGTCTTTTTCGTCAACCAATAAACCAATACTCATTAAGCTAATTCCAAATTTTTCCAAAGGCAAAATAATGCCTTCGCCATTCGCATCTTTCATTAAAGGTCTTTGTCCTCTAACGCCAAACATAATAGGCACACTTGGTCCATAAATATCTGCATCCATCAATCCTACTTTCGCACCGCCTTCGGCCAATGCCAATGCTAGGTTCGCCGACACCGTACTTTTACCAACGCCCCCTTTTCCACTCACAACTGCAATAATATTTTTAACCTTCGATAAAATGGTATCGTCCACTTTACGCATTGAACTTGTATTGGAAGTAAAACCAACTGTTACTACCGCTTCCTTATTGACCAATAATTTAATGGCATTTTCGCATGCATTTTTCATCATGTCTTTCATTGGACATGCTGGCGTAGTTAACACAATTGTAAAGCCTACATTGTTGCCATCTACTTTTAAATCCTGTATCATATTTAAAGTCACCAAGTCCTTTCCTAAATCGGGCTCTTGCACATTACTCAGCGCTTTCAGTATG
>CANGMV010000131.1 GCA_947454745.1 Bacteroidota bacterium
AGTTGCGCAATATGTTTGGCTACATTTTCGGCATATCCTTTTGGTGTGTTAATACCAGTTCCAACTGCAGTACCACCTAAAGCGAGTTCGCTTAAATGGGCTAATGTATTTTCAATCGCTTTTAATCCATGTTTTAATTGGCTAGCATAACCGCTAATTTCTTGACCTAATGTAAGTGGAGTTGCATCCATAAAATGGGTACGTCCAATTTTTACAATGTGCATGAATTCGGCACTCTTCGCATCCAAGGTATTTTTTAAAGTCGTAATTCCTGGCAGGGTCGTTTCCTTTAAAATTTGATAAGCTGCAATATGCATCGCAGTTGGGAAAGTATCGTTAGATGATTGTGATTTATTTACATCGTCATTAGGGTGTATAAACTTATCATGATCTAATAAGCTACCACCATTAATTACATGTGCACGATAAGCAATCACTTCATTCATGTTCATATTGCTTTGGGTACCACTACCAGTTTGCCATACTACTAATGGAAATTGATCGTCTAATTTCCCTGCTAATATTTCGTCACATACTTGCCCAATTAAATCACATTTTTCTTTTGGTAAAACACCTGCATCAAAATTGGTTAATGCTGCTGCTTTTTTCAAGTAAGCAAATGCGCGAATAATTTCCTTCGGCATTCTATTAATATCCTGTGCTATTTTGAAATTCTCAATACTTCTTTGTGTTTGAGCACCCCAATAAACGTGTGAAGGAACTTTAACTTCACCCATTGTGTCTTTTTCAATTCTATATTCCATTGTTGCAATAATTTAGTAGCGCAAAGGTAAGGTACCCCGCGAAAAAATGAGCTTAAAAAATGTATTTATGACCGGAATCAGTAAGGATTAGTGGCCTTTAAAATGAGGCTTTCTTTTTTCTTTAAAAGCAGCAATGCCTTCTTTAGAATCCTCAGTTACAAAGCATTCGCCAAATAAGGCTGCTTCGGTTTCATAGCCACTCAAAGAATCATCCCATACAGCATTCACGGCTCTTATGGAATTGGCAACAGCCACAGGAGCTTTTTCGTGGCATACTTTTAATATAGAAAAGGCTTTGTCTAATAATTCGGTTTGAGGAACTACATAGTTTACCAAGCCATAGTTCATAGCTTGGGTAGCATTAATAGTTTTACCCGTAATGATTAATTCCATGGCCCTGCCTTTGCCCACACGTTGCGTAAGGCGTTGTGATCCACCATAGCCTACCATGATACCTAGGTTTACTTCGGGTTGACCAAATGTGGCACTCTCCGATGCAATTATAAAATGACAGCTCATAGCAAGTTCGCATCCACCACCCAATGCAAATCCATTTACACAAGCAACAATGGGTTTTGGGGAATGTTCTATTTTAGAAAATACAGCTTGGCCTCTTTTGGCTACTGCTACTGCTTCCTCTTTTGTTAGGGATTCAAATTCTTTAATATCGGCGCCTGCTACAAAGCTTTTTAAGCCGGCACCCGTTATGACTACACTTTTAATTTCTGGAAATTTATATACACGGTCCATGACAGCATCTAGGTCATTAATGACTTGTTTGTTCAATGCATTTAAAACGTCTGGACGATTGATGGTAATGATCAATGTATGATCTTCCATCTTAGTAAACAAAGTTTGGAAAGACATATTGAAACAATTTAAAAGTGAAGAATCTTATTGTTTTTTCTTTTTTCTAAGCATTCGTAAATGCTATTTTATGGTCGATGCTCAGCTACCCAATTTTTAATATACGCTGCAATGTCTGATGTATTGGCACCAGGACTAAACAAGGTTCCAATGCCCATCTCACTTAGCTTTGCATTGTCTTCTTCAGGAATAATGCCGCCTCCTGTAAGCAATGTATTGTTCAGTCCTTTTTCTTGCATCAATTGATAAACTTTGGGAAAAACAGTCATGTGCGCACCAGATAAAATACTAATACCTATGGCATCTACATCTTCTTGTAATGCTGCTTGAACAACCATTTCGGGACTTTGACGAAGACCTGTGTAAATGACTTCCATACCTGCATCTCTTAATGCAGTGGCAATTACTTTGGCGCCTCGGTCATGGCCATCAAGGCCTACTTTCGCTACTAATACTCTAATGGGTTTGTCTGCGCTCATTCGGATTTATTTAAGCATCCTTATTAACTACAAGTTAAGCTAATTTGACGATAATATTTGTAAGCATTTTTCAATTCTAGCCACCGTATCTTTTAATTCAATGGCTTCTGCAATTTCAAAAACACCAGGGCCAAATTTTCCACCCACCAGCATAATTCTAAATGGCAACATTAATTCACCTGCTTTCAATTCATGCTTAGCAACTAATTCTTTAAATTCTACTTCTAAGTCAGGGGAAGGGACAGTTATAATTCCATTTGTAATTTTGCTAGCATATAATGCTGCCAATGCTGTAAAAAATGCATGTTTTTTGGTATCCCATTTAGGAGCAATACTTGCAGTGTCGATGGTAGTAGGGGCTGTAAAAAAGAAACTACTTTGCGCCACAAATTCAGTCAACAAATGACAACGCTCTTTTACCAAGCCGATAATTTTAACAAGATAGTTGGGGTCGTGAATTTCAATTTTTGCTTCGTCAAAATAGGGTTTCACTAATGGCGCCAATTTTTCGTTCTCCGTTTTCTTAATCCACTCGGCATTAAACCATTTTGCTTTTTCGTAATCAAATTTCGCGCCGCCTTTATGTACTCTGTCTAAAGAAAATCCAGCGATTAATTCTTCGATCGTATAAATTTCTTTATCGGTGCCATCGTTCCATCCCAGCATCGCCAATAAGTTCACAAATGCTTCAGGCAAGAATCCTCTTTCTTTAAAACCAATAGTAGTGGTATTTGTATTAGGGTCAGTCCAGTCCATAGCAAACACTGGGAAGCCTAGTCGTTCTCCATCGCGCTTGCTTAATTTTCCATTACCATCGGGCTTTAGGATTAAAGGAAGATGTGCCCATTTAGGCATTTTATCTAAACCAAATAAATACTTCCACAATAATACATGCACAGGGGCACTTGGCAACCATTCTTCTCCTCTAAAAGCATGGGTGATTTTCATTAAATGATCATCCACTACCACTGCTAAATGATAAGTGGGCATGCCATCAGCTTTTAATAAAACTTTATCATCTACCATATTGGTATCAAAGCTTACATGTCCTCTAATTACATCATCCAAACTTACTGTTTCGTTCTCAGGCACTTTAATACGAATAACATGTGGCGTATTATTTTTTAACAATGCATCCACTTCTTCGGCACTCAATGAAATAGAATTTTTCATTTCCATTCTATGTGCGCGACTATATTGAAAGTTCGGAATCTCTTTTCTTTTCGCATCCAAATCCTCAGGTGTATCAAATGCATAATAAGCGTGACCTTGTTCAATTAAAGTATCCGCATATTGTTTATACATGGACTTGCGTTCACTTTGGCGATAAGGACCATAAGGACCGCCATGCAAAGGGCTCTCGTCGGGAATTAAACCACACCAAGCTAAAGTGTCTTGAATATATTGTTCAGCACCTGGCACAAAACGGGTTTGGTCAGTGTCTTCGATTCTTAAAATAAACTCCCCTTTGTGGTGTTTTGCAAACAAATAATTAAATAAAACTGTTCTTACGCCACCCAAGTGTAAACCACCTGTTGGAGAGGGCGCAAACCTTACTCTTACCTTTGAATCCATACTTAACATCATTTTTACAAAGATAATATTCATATAGGCAAAAGAACTATTTATCTTTAGGCATGTATTTGATTAAAACACCTTTTTGGCTGCGGGCAATTTACCCAAATTGCACTTGGAGAATACCCTCCAAGGAGAAGGTGATTTATATAAGTTTCGACGATGGCCCACACCCCGAAGCCACCCCTTTTGTTTTAGCAGAATTAGCAAAACACAATGCCAAAGCAACTTTTTTTTGTATTGGGAATAATGTGCTAAAACACTCTAATATTTATGAGTCTATTTTGCAAGCAGGACATAGAGTGGGTAACCATACTTATGATCATGTGAATGGTTGGAAAACAGAAACTGAAGCATATTTGGAAAATATAAAAGATGCTGCAACTTTAATTGATAGTCCTTTATTTAGACCACCGTATGGGCGCATAACAAAGCGACAAATTCGTGCATTAAAACAATCTACAAGTTTGCCAAATCAAATTATCATGTGGGATGTTTTGAGTGGAGATTTTGATATTAAAATAGACGGGGAAACCTGCGCGCGCAATGTAATTGAAAATACAGTGCCTGGTTCTATTATTGTATTCCATGATAGTCAAAAAGCATGGGATCGACTCTCCATTGCATTGCCCATAGTTTTACAATATTTCTCCAATTTAGGATATCGTATGGAGGCAATTCCATTGCTTATACAGTAAAAAAGAAGGCCAAGGTAGAAACCTCGGCCTGTATAATCCGTACCCTATAAAAAACAAAAAGATAAAGTCTGTACTAATAAGACCTATCGTCCAAAAGCTAAAACGACGAAATAAATAGTTTTAGTATGTCGGGTGAAAAAAATAT
>CANGMV010000132.1 GCA_947454745.1 Bacteroidota bacterium
AAGATTGCCGCAGGCTGGCTAATAGAAGCTGCTGGCTGGAAGGGGGTTCGAAAAGGTAATGTAGGATGCTATGAAAAACAGGCCTTGGTTATAGTCAGCTATGGCATACAATCGGGCAAAGAAGTTTTTGATTTTTCCGAAGACATCATCCACTCTGTAAAAGAGAAATTTAATATTGAATTAGAAAGAGAAGTGAATATATTATAGTGATACCGATTGCGCATAACCGTATCGCTCGGAATAAATAGAATAGTAAATAGGCTCTTGGAAAGCCTTAAATAAATAGGCCCCGATTTTGTCGGGGCCTATTTATTTTTCAGTAATTGTAATTACTAATATTTTGCATTCATATCTGTTCGTCTGTTTTGAGAACGACCTTTCTTAGTTTTGTTGGTTGCTATTGGATGTGTATCTGCCACACCTTGTTTTGATAAACGCTTGGCATCTACTCCTTTTTTAACTAAATACTTAAATACAACAGCAGCTCTTTTTTCAGATAACTTTTGATTGATCTTTTTAGTGCCTGTATTGTCCGTATTGCCAACTATATCCAAACTTACATTTTGATATTTATTCAATGCAACTACAACTGCATCTAATTTCGCTAATACTTTTTTAGTAATTAACACTTTGCCAGATGCAAATTTAAGGTTACTTGCAATTTCATTTAACATGGGTTGAAGATCTGCACAACCATGATTCGCACTAATGCCTGCTTCGGTTGGACATTTATCTTCTTCGTCATTTACACCATCCTTGTCGGTATCAGGAATTGGACATCCACCATAACGTGATAATCCAGCAACTGTAGGACATTTGTCTTGCTCATCATTAATACCATCTTTGTCGGTATCAGGAATTGGACAACCATTATACTTTACAGTTCCAGCTTGGTTAGGACATTTGTCTAGTTCATCATTTACGCCATCGTTATCGGTATCTGGAATTGGACATCCAAAATATTTAGCAGTACCTGCTTGTGTTGGACATTTGTCTAAACTATCAACTACTCCATCATTGTCACCATCTACTGGCAATGGAGCTGGAGGCAACATCACCGGTTTTTTATTTCTTAATTTTAATGGCAAGGTATAAGCTACTGAATATGCATTGTGCATTTTAGTTAAGCTAGAAGCTTCCGCTCTGTAAGTAGCTTGGATCATGACAAATGAACCTTGGTTGGCTTTAATTTGCAATCCACCACCCATTGGAACGTATGCCGAATAGTAAGAAAAATGATCCGCTCCTACTCCAATACCTCCAGTGATATAAGGAACAACTGGATGATTATCGGTAAGTAACTTATAATTAAAGTTAAAATCTAAGGCCATATAATCCTGGTTCTTGCTAGCAGCAGGCACTTTCAATGAAGTGTAATAAGGATATTTTAATGAAGCAAAATCTAAGTTGGCAACAAAATCAATATGCTTTGATACGCCTTGCAAATATTGTAACCCAAAATTCACTGCAGTTTTTGTTAACCCATCGGTATGATTGGTTTTCTTAAAATCCAATAAGCCTAGCTTTAATGCAATGGAAGGTTGCTTCACAGTAGCTGTGTCTTGTGCCATGGCATTGAATCCTAAGGACAAAATACAAATGGCTATTACAATTCTTTTCATAATATATGGTATTAATTGTTACAAAATTAAATTAAATAAATCAATAATGTATTAATAAGTGGCGAATCAGAAATAAATCTATCCTACTATAAAGTTAGTAAAAACTTTACTAGTTATTTGTCGGATTTTTTTTGCTATAGCCAATCGCTTCTACAGAAACTTTCACAACACCTACTGCATTAGATTTGATATGTATTTTTTTGGCAGCAGCGACACTCAAGTCAATCACTCTCCCTTTTTTCAACATATTGGGGTGCATATGGTCATTGATCCTTACCACAACGGTTTTGCCATTTTTCATATTGGTTACACGTACTAGTGTATTAAGCTCAAATACATTACATGCTGCTGTGTATTTTTTATTGCGATATCTTTCGCCGGTAGTTGTTAACGTGCCGTCTAAATTTACACTATAAAAACTTGCAATACCCGTTACTCTATTTAACTCAATCTTGATTTTATTCGTATCTATCTTTTTCGCATAACGCTTAATCAAAGCACTATCCAAATAGTTTTCGGTTGTTAAACTATAAGGATTAATGTTTTGCGCCTTTGTGATAAAAGGAAAAAATACAATAAACAATATTAAGTAAGCATATTTCATAAGGTAATTATGGTATTTGGATTTCTTCCACTACACTATCTAAATTTAAACTGCCGTAGATATGTGGAAACAATTCATCCAAGTCTGTTGCCAATTCAAACAATAATGGTCTTTGCAGTTTTGCTTTCTCAATTTTTAATTTTACCAAACCAGTTTGGCCTTTATAAAATCGATCTAGCACCCCAGGCACTTGTTGTTCTGCAGAACAATGAATGAAACCATCTTGCTCAAATTGAGCCGGCGTATACTCGCCCTTTAATTTTGCTTGCTCCCACTCTTTTTGAGTAGTCACATGATATATGTATTCGCTTTCCATCTTTTTTTATTTTTAAAATTCCTACTTATTGTTGTTTAAGAATTCTTGGTATTCTTTGTTCTAATAACATTAAATCCGCAAGCACTAAGGCCGTTACCGCTTCCAAGACAACGGGGACTCTAAGTGCAATACATAAATCGTGTCTTCCTTTTACCGAAAACACTTCTTGTTCATTGGTTTCCCAATTCCAGGTAGTTTGCTCCTTAGGTGTAGAAGAAGTTGGCTTTACTGCAATGCGAAATACTAAGTCATTCCCATTTGTATAACCCCCTACCACTCCGCCGGCATGATTGGTTTTTGTTTTTCCAGAAGCATCCACAATAGGATCATTATGGTCTACCCCAAACATTGACGCTGCTGCAAATCCTGTGCCAAACTCAATACCTCTAATTGCTGGAATGGCAAATACAGCATGACTAATTAATGATTCAACGGAATCAAAAAAATGTTCCCCTAATCCAATCGGTAATCCTTTTACAACACATTCTACAATACCACCCACACTGTCTTTTTGGTCGATTGCTTTTTGTATTCCTTTTTCTACATCTGATTCCCCACCAATACTTACAATATGCGATACGACTTCAATATCTTTTAATAATTTTTTAGCAATGACGCCTGCTCCCACCAACGCCGCAGTTAATCGACCGCTAAAATGTCCCCCTCCTCTAAAATCCTCAAAACCTCCAAATTTTTGATGGGCAGTAAAATCAGAATGACCTGGACGAGGAACTGATCTTTGTTTTTCATAATCTCCACTACGCGTGTTGTTATTTTCAAATAACATGGTAATAGGTGCACCTGTTGTTGTATCATTAAATAAACCCGACTTGAAAATAGGCATGTCATCCTCTTGTCTTGGCGTTGTTCCTTTTTGCTTACCTCCTTTTCGACGTTCCATATCGGTCACAAAATCGGATTGTTGCAATGTTAATCCAGCAGGACATCCATCCACTACAATACCAACACAGGCACCATGTGATTCACCTAAAATTTGTACTTTAAATAAGGTTCCAAAACTATTCATGTCGTCTTAATATTACAAGTTAAGAATTTTATATAATCTATGCGATATCAACTTTTGCACCTAACTGCGCTAAATGGTCAAAGAAATCGGTATATGATTTATTAATTGCTTCGGCTTCGGTAATGATTACAGGGCCGTTTGCTTTTAATGCAGCTACACCACACGCCATGGCAATTCGATGGTCATGTTGAGAAAATACTGTTGCAGCTTTAATTGCTTCGCCTCCATGTATTTTCATAATATCGCCTTCCAAATCTATTTGTATACCCAATTTAGCAAATTCAGTTTGAAGCGTTAATCCACGATCACTTTCCTTATGCGCTAAACGACTTACCCCTTTTATTTCAGACACACCAATACAAGCTGCGGCTAAAGCAACTAATGGAGGAAATAAATCGGGACAATCCGTTGCATCAAATTCGAAAGCCCTCAACGCTGTTCCGTTTGCTGAACCAATTTGAATTCCATCTACATCCAACGCAATAGATACATTTGCACTTTGCAATGCTTGCATCACTGCTTTATCTGCTTGTGTAGAATCCATTTGTAAACCCTTCACTTTAATTGGACCTGCAATGGCACCAGCCACTAATAAAAAGGCAGCGCCACTCCAATCTCCTTCAACCGTATATTCAATCACCTCTTTTAATGGTGAATGAGCTAAGAATTCAAATTGTTCATAATTCTTATGCGTCACTTTCCATCCAAAAGCATTTAACACTGCTAAGGTTAAGTCGATATAAGGTTTGCTTTTTAAATCCAATACTTTAATGACTGCATCTTTTGCATCACTAGCAGCATAGGCCATTAACAAACCCGTTAAAAACTGTGAACTTAATGAACCGTCTACTGTTATTGTATTCGGCGCTTTTAAAGGGCCTTGAATTTGAATGGGTAAAAAGCCGTTTTGAGATTGAATTTTCACACCTAAGGCTGGGA
>CANGMV010000133.1 GCA_947454745.1 Bacteroidota bacterium
TCCTGTAAGTACAACAATAGTTAATACAGCAAAGCCTGCCGATAATTCATAACTTACAATTTGCGCACCACTGCGCATAGCACCTAGCAAAGAATATTTATTATTACTTGCCCAGCCTGCCATTAAAATACCAATTACAGATAAAGAAGAAATAGAAGAGATGTATAAGACACCAATATTAATGTCCCAAATTTGAAAGTTTTTAGCAAATGCAATGGGTGCTAATAATAACATAGCCACCATCATTACGACGAAAGGTGCGAGGTTAAATAAAAACTTATCTGCTGTGTCGGGCGTTAACCCTTCTTTCATAATTAACTTTAAAGTATCGGCTGCTGTTTGAAAAATACCACCTGGTCCAACACGGTTCGGTCCTAGACGTATTTGAATTCTTGCAGCTACTTTACGCTCAAGCAAAACCAAAACCAATCCCAATACGGCAAATAATGTTATGGCTAATAAAATCACAATAACACATTCGATTGTTAATGCCATGGTAGGTGTAAACTTGGCTAATAACCAGTCCTGTGTTGTTTTTGTTATACTTTCTAAACTTAACATGCGTAACTTATTTGAGTCTATTTATTATCTGTCTATATCTGGTATTACTAAATCTAAGGTTCCCATTGTGGCCATTAAATCACCAATCTTACTTCCTTTAGCAATATGGTTTAATACCGATAAGTTGGAGAAGCCTGGTGAACGGAATTTAATTCGGTATGGGGTAGTACCACCTTCGCTAACTATATAAACCCCTAATTCACCTCTTGCAGTTTCTACTCTTTGGTAAAACTCACCTTTCGCTAATTTTAAAACGTTCTTTGTTTTTCCAACAAAGTCGCCCTCTGGAATAATATCAATTAACTGTTCAATAATGCGAATGGATTGATTCATTTCTTTTACGCGAACCATATACCTTGCGAATGAATCTCCCGCAGTTTCAATAACCTCGTCAAATTCTACTTTATCATAAGCATCGTATGGAGCAATCTTTCTTATGTCGCAGCGAACGCCACTTGCTCTTGCAACCGGTCCACTACATCCATATGAAATAGCATCTTCGGCTGTTAAAACACCCACGCCTTTTGTACGACTTTGAAAAATCACATTACCTGTTACCAAGTCCTCGTATTCGGTTACTTTTTCTTTAAACTGTTTAATGAATGCTTTTACTTTAGTTTGGAACTCAGGGTGAATATCATACATCAAACCACCTGGAACAATATAATTCATGGTCAATCTTGCACCACAGGTTTCTTCCATAATGTCGGTAATCATTTCACGCTCTCTAAATGCATAAAAGAAAGGAGTGAAGGCGCCTAAGTCCATTGCCATAGCACCTATCCACAATTCGTGTGATGCGATACGTGTTAATTCGTTTAAGATAGTTCTAATAAATTGTGCACGCTCAGGTACTTCAATTTGCATTCCTTTTTCAACTATTAAAGCACAAGCAGTGTTGTTAATATGAGAAGATAAATAATCCATTCTGCTTGTTACATAAATAAATTGACGATACGTTAAACTCTCGCACATCTTTTCGATCGAGCGATGTATATAACCCAAATGAGGTTCAATTTTTTTTATGGTCTCTCCATTCAATGTTACCACCAAATGCAATACACCATGCGTTGCAGGGTGCTGAGGTCCCATGTTCACAACCAATTCGCCTTCTGGCCCTAAGTCGGTCGTGTCTTTTATAATTTCAGTTTGATTGTACATGCCCAATTATAATTTTATCATATTGATAGGATCTTCAAAATCTTTTCTTAATGGCCAGTATCCCGATTTTCCATCAGCTCCTGCCGTAGTTTCATCCTCTAGTATTAAATTTCTTAAATCGGGATGATTTAAAAATTGCATTCCAAACATTTCGAAAACTTCGCGTTCTAGCATTTCGGCCGTTCTCCAAATTGTACAAAGGGTTTCAATGCTTGGTGCTGTTCTGTCTACATTTGCTTTCAGAACAATATTGTGACGGTGAGTTGTAGAAGAAAAATGGTACACCATGGTTAAATGTGTTTTCCAATCTACACAAGTAAGATTAAATAAATAATCCATTTGCATTGGTTGGCCACGAAGCACTGCTGCTATGTCCTTTAAGCTATTGGGTTCGATAATGATAGTTAGCCATTCACCTGTTTCGTCGAAGCTTGCTTCGGGAATGTGTGAACTGATATAGGCTTTAATTTCTTCGTTGGTCATTATAAATTATTTAAAGTCCGCTCTAATTTGATCTCTTGTCATACCCAATTTAATTTTTTCTTGAAGGGTAATTAATGAGTGTAATAATGCTTCTGGTCGGGGAGGACAACCTGGAATATAAACGTCCACTGGAATAATGTGGTCGGCTCCTTTTACAACTGAATAAGTATTGTAAAAAAATGGGCCTCCGCTAATTGCACAAGCACCCATGGCAATTACATATTTTGGATCGGCCATTTGATCATACAATCTTTTTAAAACAGGAGCCATCTTATTTACAATAGTTCCTGCAATAATAATAACATCGGCCTGACGTGGAGAGGCACGTGCAACTTCGAAACCAAAACGAGAAAAATCATACTTGGCCGAAGCGGTGGACATCATTTCAATACCACAACAACTTGTAGCGAAAGACAATGGCCATAAGGAATTGCTGCGTGCCCAGTTAATCACATTATCAAATGTGCTTACTACAATTCCACCACCTGGTGTTTCGTGGATAATGCCCGGAAATGGGGGATTACCTGCAATGTTTTCATTTAACTCCATTTGAGTGCGCCTTTTTTATGAGCATATAAAAAGCCCATGAATAAAATAAATATGAACACGATAATTTCAATAAGTGCAACGATGCCCACTTTTTTTACCACTACAGCCCAAGGGTAAAGAAAAACAAGTTCTACATCGAAGATTAAAAACAAAAGGGCAAATAAATAATACCCTACATTAAATTGATGCCATGGAGAAGTGTTGGTGGGGATGCCACATTCGTAGGCTTGGCCTTTTTGAGGATTGCTGCTGCCCTTCACTAATATTTTTCCAACTAATATGCCGCCGGCAGAAAATGCGATTGCTGCAATAAGCAAAGCAATCAATGAAATCGCGCCCATAAGCTCGTTAATTATAATGTGTCCTAAATTACGAATAAATCTGCGAATCTTTTCGATTTCGAAAATAGAATGATTAAGGTCATCTTTTTCAATAATTAGAAAACCACATTAAGGGCTAAAGGAACGATTTGAATTTTAATAACAGATTCGGGCGTAAAAAGATGTTCGCCATCTAAATGGAAAGGGGCATTCGATTTATACCGGATAGCAACCTTGTTGCAGCTTGAAATTTGAACAGCTTTGGATTTATTGATATTGCCCCAAAATAGCCTTATCCCGATAATTGCAGCTTGGAATAAATTGATCTTGTTTATTTTGATGAGCTCCAATTGACCATCCTGAATATTGGAAAAAGGTGAAATATAAGCGTTATTTCCAAATTGGTTGGCATTTGCAATGGTTAATGAAAACACTTTTTCATAAGGGCCTTCATTAATTGACACTTCGATGGGCTTATAGTTAAATAAGGTTTGAAAAGTAGCTTTGATATAATTGATAAAACCTCGTTTGGAACCTTTAGCGAATCGATGCGCCACACTCGCATCAAAACCTATACCTGCGGTACAAAAAAAATGTCTTTCATTAAATATGCCTACATCCATTTTTTGTGCAGGACTTTGAATGGCAAATTCAAGTGCTTTTATGGGGTCCAGGGGAAGGCCTAAATGCCTTGCAAGTCCATTCCCAGATCCGATAGGTATGATCCCCAATTGAATATTGCTCCCAACTAATGCCGAAGCGACCTCATTGATAGTACCATCACCACCAACCGCAATAATGCGTGTTGCTCCTGCTGCGATTGCTTCCCGAGCCATATCCATGGCCTCCAAAGGCCTAGAAGTTTGATGGACAATATGTGCAGGGTTTGCCTGAATTAGTTCAACAAAAGCATGGTAATTGCGCTGCTTTTTGGTGCCTGCATTGGGATTGATAATGAAGTGGATCATTCTAACAAAAATAGTAGAATAATGTGAATCTATTCTATATTACATTTGTGTAACTAGAATTACCCCTAAAAGTTCAACATGCTTTTATATATCACCATATTAGGATTCATCATTACTTTTTTGCTTTTTATAAACTTAAGACAGTCTAATAAAACGAATATTTATTTATTCTTCTTTTTGTTCATAAATAATCTTTACGCATTATCACATTACGCAACAGTTTTTTCTGGTAATAGAACTTTTGCTGCAATCATGCTCGTTCATTTTACACCCCTCTATTTAACACTAGGGCCACTATTTTATTTTTATGTAAGAGGCTTATTAAAAGACGATGCTTCTTTAAGTAAATGGGACTTATTACATTTTGTTCCTGCATTTTTATTTTTAATAAATATTTCGCCGTATCTCATACGCAGCTGGGATTTCAAACTACATTATGCA
>CANGMV010000134.1 GCA_947454745.1 Bacteroidota bacterium
CCATTGCAAACTTTCACCAGCTACATTTTCAATCGTTCTGAAAAAATCATCAGGTGTAGGATGTTTAAAAGCCCAACGATTAATATAGGTTTGGAAAGCATAATCAAAACGTTCTTTGCCTAAAATTTGTTCTCTTAATAATGTCAACCCAGCACCTGGTTTGCTGTAAGATAAAGTGCCATTATTTTTTTCTTTGTAATTATCTACATAACTCAACACTGGCTCCAAGCCTGGGGCTGTAAAGAAATTACCAATTGCATGCATGTCGGGCGTTCCCTTGCCTTTGTATTCCCCATTGTTAAAATCAGCAGTAGATAAGGAATTTATGAAAGTATTGAAACCTTCATCCATCCAGCCATATAAACGCTCATTAGAACCTACAATCATCGGGAACCAGGTATGTCCGAACTCATGGTCATTCACTCCCATTAAACCAGCTCTTTTTGCACCCATTCCACAAAACACTATGCCTGGATATTCCATTCCACCAGGACCACCCGCAACTGCTGTAGCTGCAGGGTAAGGAAACTCATACCATTTTTTAGAATTGTATTCGATTGATTTTTTTACATATTCAGTTGAACGTCCCCAAGCGGAGTCCCCATTACTTTCAATAGGATATGCCGAAATCGCAATAGAAGGTTTACCGGATGGCATATTCATTTTAGCAGCGTCTATAATAAATGCAGCTGATGCACCCCAAGAAGCATCTCTTGCATTATTAATTTTAAATTTCCATGTTAAAGAAGTTTTAGCAGGTCTTGAAGCTGGATTGGTTACTTCATCGGCAGTACGAATCATGACAGTCTTCTCCGATTTTTTTGCCAACTCCCATCTTTTTAATTGCTCCGGCGTATATACTTCACTAGGATTTAATAATTCACCCGATCCTACTACAATCATTTTTGAAGGAGTAGTAATATTCAAATTAAAATCGCCATACTCTAAATAAAACTCTCCAGGCCCAGTATAAGGCACCGTGTTCCACCCCATCACATCATCAAACACGCAAACCCTAGGATACCATTGTGCAATCGTAAATACTTTGCCATTTTTAGTTTCCACATAACCCATTCTGTCTGAACCATATTTGGGAGCAATAAATGCATATTCAATTTTTAATTTCAACTTGCCGCCTTTTGCTTGCAAAGCCGATGGCAAGAAAACCTGCATGCGCGTGTCTTCGATTAAATATTTTACATCGGTTGCAACTTGATTTTTGTCACCACTCAATATTTTAACCGACTTGATTTTATAACCAGCATCAAAATCTTGACCTCTACCTGCATTACGGCTTCCAACCGTAGGAACAATTTGCGATCCTCTCGAGTCCAACTTAAATAAATTTTGATCCAATTGCATCCAAATGAAATTCATTTTCAAAGGACTGTTATTGGTATAGGTAAGGACTTCATTGCCGCTAATTTCATTGGTCTCGTCGTTTAACTTAACATCCAATAAATAATCTGCTCTATTTTGCCAATAAGCTTGGCCAGGTTCGCCAGTTGCGGCACGTTGATCATTGCCATTCTTTGTATAAAAAAATGGAGCAAATAAATCATGGTAATCATACTTAGTTGCAGGCGCATTGGGATCCGCTAATTCAACGGGTCTTCTTCTTACATTTTGTGCAGGTTGCGATGCAGCTGCTGGCGCTTGTTGAGCCATCGCAAAATCAGCAACCAAGGTAAAAAGGAATAATAAAACAAATTGTACTTTTTTCATAGTGTTAGGATTATTTAATAAATATACAAATAAAATGCCGCTGATCTCTCAGCGGCATTTTATATAAAACGTACTTAAACTACTTCTTGCTTGTAGCAGCTTGCATTGGTGACAATCCAACTGATTGGCCACGGCCTACTGACTTCGTTTTGAATAAAGTAAACTTACTAGGCTCAGCAACATTTGGCCAGCTATTGTTTGACTCATCAATATCGGCTGTTTCACGCATTGGATCTAATTTAATAGAAACAGCTTTTTTATTTGTGTAGAATACTTTAGTCACTTTGTTCTCATTCTTTCTCCAAATTTGAGCAGGCAAACGCTTTGTTTCCTTGCTGCCATCTGCAAATGTGAATTCAACAATAATTGGCATAACTAAACCACCTTTATTTAAGAAAGTAATTTCATACAAATTTGCATCCGCATACTTAGCTTTTTCTTCATCACTTAACACTGTTGGAGCACCAAAACTTGGAGCTGGTTGTTTAGTTACTGAATCATATGGCTCAATACCACGATCGTATCTCCAGTAAAAATCACGCAAAGTAGTATCGGCATCCGTTAAGAATACAATAGACTTATCGGCTTTGTTTCTGATTTTAGAAATGTCTTCGAACGCATTTACTGCAGGTTTATCTAAACCACGGCCACCTGCATTCATTCCACCACGAGGCCCCATGCCACCAGCAGCTGGTGCAGCAGCAGTTGCATCATATACAGCATGCTTAACGGTATCAATAGCAATATCACAAGGATCAATGCTATAGAACCAACCTCTCCAGAACCAATCTAAATCTTCGGCACTTGCATCTTCCATAGTTCTAAATAAATCGGCAGGTGTTGGATGTTTAAATGCCCAACGTCTTGCATATTCTTTAAAAGAGTAGTCAAATAATTCACGGCCCATTATGGTTTCACGTAAAATATTTAAACCAGTTGCTGGCTTAGTATAAGCATTAGGACCAAAACCAATAATGTTTTCACTATTCGTCATAATTGGCTCTAATTGATCCTTTGGCAATTTCATATAATCCACAATTGACCATGCTGGACCACCACGAGAAGGGAATTTATTGTCGTATAATTCTTGGGTTAAATATTGTACGAAAGAATTTAATCCTTCATCCATCCAAGACCATTGACGCTCATCAGAGTTTACGATCATTGGGAAGAAGTTATGTCCTACTTCGTGAATAACTACACCCAACATACCATTCTTAGTCGCTTCGGTATATGAACCATCCTTTTCAGTACGGCCATAGTTAAAGCAAATCATAGGATATTCCATTCCATTAGCAGCTTCGATACTTTGCGCTACAGGGTATGGATAAGGGATAGAAAATTTAGAATACGTTTTAATAGTATGTGCTACTGCTTTTGAAGAAAACTTGCGGTATAAACCATAAGCCTCTTTACCATAAGCACTCATGCTCATTACTTTTTTACCTTCCACATTAGTTGCTAATGCATCCCAAACAAATTTACGGCTGCTACCAAAAGCAAAGTCACGTACATTTTCTGCATTGAACACCCAAGTTTTTTGAGTACTCACAGGATGTTGTTCTGCTTTTTTAGCTTCATCTAAGGTTACGACTTCCACTGGCTCAGTGAAAGAAGTTTGTGCTTTATTCCATCTAGCCAATTGAGCAGCACTCAATACAGCTGGGTAGTTTTGACATTGTCCTGTTGCCATTACAACGTGGTCTCCAGGTACAGTGATCGCTACTTTATAGTTGCCAAATGTTAATGCAAACTCTCCTCTTCCAGTAAACTGATGGTGTTGCCATCCTTGGAAGTCAGAGTACACACACAAACGAGGATACCATTGTGTCATGGTAAATAAATAGTTGCCGTCTTCAGGGAAGAATTCATAACCACCACGACCACCAATAGTCATACGGTCAGTAATTTTATAATTCCAGTCAATTTTGAATGCAAATTTTTGACCAGGCTTTAATGCAGTAGGTAATTCAATACGCATCATGGTCTTGTTCACAGTGTATTTTAATTTCGCACCTAATACATCTGTTACTTTTAAAATATTATCACCTAATCCATTGTCTGTTTTTTCTTCAGCCAATTTATCGATCGTCGCAGGTGAAATACCTCTACCTAATGCACTTCCATCTGGATAGCCCGCATTCTTAGTAGAACTATGTTCATTCTCATCCAACTGTAACCATAAATAAGTCAACACATCGGGAGAGTTATTATAGTAAGTAACTGTTTCAGCACCACTTAATAATAATTTCTTTTCGTCTAAAGTTGCTTTAATGTCATAGTCGGCACGTTGTTGCCAATACTTAGGTCCAGGTGCCCCGCTTGCTGTACGATATTCATTAGGCGTAGGTAAAATGGTACCCAATTGTTCAAACTTGTTTCCATGATTTGAAGTAGGGTTATTGCGAATGTCTTGCGCAATAATTACTGAGGCGGTGCTCAATAAAAGAAATCCGAGCGTCAGAATTTTCTTCATTTGTGATTTTTTTCTATTTGATTAACGGAACGATTCTATCTAAAACCATATTCAAAGCAAAAGCCATTGCAACAACAGATCCAATCTGTACATAGCGTATTCTTTTAACTTTTAATACGGATACGAATATAAACGAAATAATTAAAATTATGCTAACAATGAGCAGCTGACCCAGCTCTA
>CANGMV010000135.1 GCA_947454745.1 Bacteroidota bacterium
ATGCGATGTCCACTTACATTTAATACATCATCTACTCGCCCTGTAATTCTAAACTGACCTTGTTCATTTTTTAATGCACCATCGCCAGTAAAATATAAGTTCTCATAGGTCGCAAAATAATTAGTGCGGCAACGTTCATGATCGCCATAAGTGGTTCGAAGCGTAGCTGGCCATGGTTGCGTAATACATAAATTACCACGGTATAAGCCGTCTTCTTTTTCAGTCACTTCATTGCCTTTATCATCCACCAAAATAGCTTTTACCCCTGGCATAGGATAAGTTGCCCAGCCTGGTTTCCCAGGTGTAATACCTGCCATATTTGAAATCATCACACCTCCTGTTTCAGTTTGCCACCAAGTGTCAACAATGGGACATCTTTTCTTTCCAATATGTTCATCATACCAATTCCAAGCTTCCTCGTTAATTGGCTCACCTACTGTGCCTAATATTTTCAAACTGCTTAAGTCGTGGTCTTTCACAGGTCCTAAGCCAAATCCCATTAAAGAACGAATTGCAGTTGGTGCTGTATACAATGTGTTTACTTTGAATTTATCTACAATGTCCCAAAAGCGACCAGCGTCGGGAAAGGTTGGAATGCCTTCAAACATTAAGGATGTTCCGCCAGCACTTAATGGGCCGTAAACTATATAACTATGTCCTGTAATCCAGCCTATATCGGCTGTGCAGAAAAAGATATCATTAGGTTGATATTGAAAAACATTTACAAAAGTATAGTTCGTGTATACCATATATCCTGCAACACTATGTACTACTCCTTTTGGTTTTCCTGTTGATCCTGAAGTATATAAAATAAATAAAGGATCTTCTGCATCCATTTCCACTGCAGGTAATAATTCCAATCCCTGTGTTTCTACTTTTTTAATTTCATCTTCCCACCACACATCTCTTCCTTTTAACATGGATACTGCAGTTCTTGTTCTTGTACATACAATAACACGCTTAATAGTTTTGTTGCCAATTAAAGCGTCATCGATTACTGATTTTAAAGGAATGTCTTTTGCGCCACGAAATGCACCGTCACAAGTAATAATGAACTCGGCTTTTGCATCGTCTAAACGGTCGGCAATGCTTTGTGCCGAGAAGCCACCAAATATCACACTATGAATAGCGCCAATCCTTGCACAAGCTAAAACGGCAATGGCTAATTCGGGTATCATGCCCATGTAAATACAAACACGATCGCCTTTTTGTACGCCATTATTTAAAAGTACTTGTGCAAATTGACAAACTTTTAGATGTAGTTGTTTGTAAGTGATAATACGATGATGTTCTTCGGGATCATTGGGTTCCCATATAATCGCTGGTGTGTCTCCATTTTTCTCTAAATGTCTATCTAAGCAGTTTTCAGTAATATTTAATTTGCCCCCTTTGAACCACTCAACTTTTGGATCTTTAAAATTCCAGTCAAGGGTTTTATCCCATTTTTTTCGCCAAACAAAATTTTCAGCAATCTCGTCCCAAAAGGCGGAAGGGTTATCGATACTGCGCTTATATGCTTCATGATAAGCTTCAAGACTTTTAATTTGATAAGGGTAAGACATAGCTATACGTATAAATAGTGTTACCAAATTTACGTTTTTCAGTTTAAATATTTAACTTGAAGAATCGATTGCTAAAAACATTATTATGAATGGTACAAATCAGCCAAGCAAAATTGCATTTGTAATTGGCGCTTCCTCGGTGGGCACATTAATTGAATGGTATGACTTTTACATTTTTGGAATGTTGGCTACTATTTTATCTAAACAATTTTTCCCTGCAGATGCAGGCACAGCAGCACTTTTAAGTACGCTCGCTATTTTTGCAGCAGGATTTATTGTAAGACCTTTTGGCGCTTTGGTGTTTGGTCGTTTAGGTGATTTAATTGGAAGAAAGCACACTTTTTTACTGACATTAATCATAATGGGAGGGTCCACTTTTGCAATTGGTTTGGTTCCTGGCTATGCCACCATTGGTTGGTTAGCGCCCATTTTAGTATTGGTATTAAGATTATTACAAGGTTTGGCATTGGGAGGTGAATATGGTGGAGCAGCTACTTATGTTGCCGAACATGCTCCCGAAGGACAAAGAGGTTTTTGGACAAGTTGGATTCAAACGACTGCTACTTTAGGATTGTTCTTGGCCTTGGGTGTGATTATTTTAATTCGATCTAATCAAGGTGTTGAAAAGTTTAGTGCAGAATGGGGTGGTTGGCGTTATCCGTTTTGGATTTCTATTATTCTAGTAGGTGTTTCGGTATTAATAAGAATGCGTATGAGTGAATCGCCGATGTTCACAAAATTAAAATCAGAGGGAAAGACTTCGGTGAATCCTTTAAAAGAAAGTTTTGGACATAAGGCTAATTTCAAAATGGTGTTATTGGCACTATTTGGTGCGGTAATGGGGCAGGGTGTTGTATGGTATACCGGTCAGTTTTACGCGCAAAGTTTTATAGAAACTGTTTGTAAGATTGATTTTATTCAATCTCGAAATATCATGCTGGTGGCCATCTTAATGGCTACTCCTTGTTTTGTTTTGTTCGGATGGCTGAGTGATAAGATTGGTAGAAAGTGGATCATGCTTGCCGGGATGTTATTAGCTATTTGTACTTATCGTCCAATTTATAAAGAGTTTATTAATATTACTTCGGCAAGTAATAGGTCTCAAATAATTGATTTAAGATTAACTAAGGCTGGACCATTTATGCCATTAGTGGACGCAAAGGATCGACACAAAATGTATTTACGACAAGTAAAAGACACTTTTTACAGAGATGGATCGGTGTTTAAATACACCATTACTGATACCTTAATTGGCTTTGATGAATTGGGTGTAAATCGACCCATTAATTTGATCAACCCTACGCTTATTAAATACCATGCAACTAAACCGAATGTTGTTGTTGAAAAAACAATGGGGAAGGCGGCGACTTGGAATTTGATATGGTTAGTGTTTATTCAAATTGTTTATGTAACCATGGTATATGGACCTATTGCTGCTTTTTTAGTTGAGATGTTTCCAACAAAAATCAGATACACTTCTATGTCATTGCCTTATCATATAGGCAATGGTGTTTTTGGAGGGTTGGTTCCATTTTTAGGCACACTGATTGTCGAATTTACTAAATCACCGGAACATCCGAATGGTGATGTATTGGCTGGCCTTTGGTATCCAATTGGAGTTGCTGCAGTTTGTTTGATTATCGGAACAATTTATTTGTCAAATAAAATTGACAAGGATGTAATGGATTAATTTTTTAAAGTATTTAATTTCATAAAAATGAATTCGATCAAAAAAATATTAGGGTATGTATGGATGGTTTTAGCACCTGCCATTATCTTTTTTTTAGTTTTTCAAGCAAAGACTAAAATTGCCCATGCAACTGAAGCAACTAGCGCTAATACCATTTTACAATGGGTGATCATCCTTATCATCTTCACCCCTATATGTGTAGGCTTTTTCATTTTTGGAAAGTATGCATCCGAAAATGCGTATGATCATTTGCCTGAATCTTCGGCGGAAATAGAAGATTAGCGACGAAAGTTTGTATTTTTGAACATGGCATTGATTGTAAATGGACTTTCCAAAAAATACGGCACACATACGGCAGTGGCAGGCTTGAGTTTCACCATTGATAAAGGCATGGTCGTTGGATTTTTAGGTCCCAATGGTGCAGGCAAAAGCACTACTTTAAAAATGATTGCCGGTTATTTATCACCCGATGCAGGTGAAGTGGTTTTAAATGGCATCTCTAATAAAAAAGATCCTATTGCATTTAAAAAACTGATAGGTTATTTACCAGAAGCGAATCCTTTGTATGAAGAAATGTATGTGAAAGAATATTTTTCTTTTTTAAGTGATATCCACCAAATTAAAAATAAACAAGAACGCATTATACAAGTGATTCAAATGTTGGCATTGGAAACGATGCAGCATAAAAAAATTAGTCAACTTTCAAAAGGATATAAGCAAAGAGTTGGCATTGCAGGTGCTATTTTGCATGAGCCCATTTTATTATTATTAGACGAACCAACTTCGGGCTTGGATCCAAATCAACTCATTGAAATTAGAGCTGTGATTCAGGCATTAAGTGCGCATGCAATGATTTTATTTTCATCGCATATTTTACAGGAAGTAACTGCCATTTGTAGTAAGGTGCTGGTTTTGCATCAGGGAAAATTAGTAGCTAATGAAAGTATTGACCAATTATTAAAGCCCATCACCAATAATTTACATGTAGAATTTGAAGAAGATATTAGTCATTGTCTTGGTATGATTCAAGCATTGGGAATAGAAATTGTGAGCGCCAACAAACAGCTGTTAGTAGTGAAAACCGCTGAGGGCGTGGATGTTAAGAA
>CANGMV010000136.1 GCA_947454745.1 Bacteroidota bacterium
GCCTTAATACAAGCTTAATGCCCCTTTTTATATTCTGCGTACTTTTTTTCAATATAAAGTCCTAGCTCCAGATCGTTTAACAAACCTAATACCTCATAGGAAGGCCTGCAGTAGGTCATAAACTTCAGGAGTCCGTCCCCTTCTAAATGGGTTAATTTTTGTACAAACCTTTTGGTGAATCGGTAGTCGACATATTTGTCATGCTCCTGTGATACCAACCTATTTTGCAAGAATTGTAAATTCCGGTTGCGATGAAAACGGAACATATTAATGATCTCATCCAAATCCAAGCCTACGGTAAGGCCACCATTGCCAAATAATTGCTGGTTATTACTCAATTTTAATCCTGGAGGCTGGTAATTAAAGTATTTGGCATAATCAATTCTGTTTTGAATAGAATCCATTTTATAATAACTATTTCTTACACGCACTTCGGGCAAATCATAGCCCGCCACATGAATCATGATATTAAAATTATGGGGGTCGGTTACCGTGTCAGTAGGATACTTTTGAGTTTGCTTACCAAAAAGCGAAAACCAGATAGAATCTTTCGATCGAACCGTAATGAGATACCTGCCTAGTGAATCGGTGATTGTTTTGTTGGAATTGCTATTTACGATAACCGCTTCAATGGGACGTCGACCCGAAATGTCATATACAACACCACTAATCGTAATTGTTTGTGCTTGTAATTGAGCTGCATATAAAAGACAACAAAAAAAGAAAATCGATTTCCAATACTTCATGTGGATGCAATATTAGGAAAGGAATAATTACAAAAAGAATTATGCTAGCTAAATTAACAGGTTTTTACCTTTTTGACTGTTTACACAAAAAAAGTACTCAAAAAACCGATTAAAATAACCAATAACACAATCCATTGAGTTGCCATTTTCTGCTTATAAATCAGGTATGTACTAGCCAGAAAAGTAAGCATAGACAAAACCCAAGTGCTGGTGTTCGCATGCTCCAATTTCATTCCAATATCTTTTGACAAATACAAGGTCGCGCCGAGCATAATACCCACTACTGCAGCATTAATTCCTTCCAATGAGCGATAAAAAATTGCATACCGTTGCAGCATTTGCCAAATTGGAAAAAAGAAAAGTACAATTAAAAAACTAGGTAGGAAAACACCCACTGATGCTACTATAGCACCCATTATTTGCCAAGAAAGGCCCTTGTCCTTTAAGGCCATTGCGCCTGTATAACTAGCAATTGAAAATATGGGTCCTGGTACTGCTCTTACTAAACCAGAGCCTGTTAAAAAGGCATCGCTTGATATTTTAATGACGTCTCTTTTGTTTTCTATTACCCTTGGTGAATTGGGGCGCGTAACATATTGTTCATACATCATTGGTATTAATACATCCCCACCGCCAAACACAAGACTTCCAAATCGATAATTGGTTTCAAACAAATTAAATACTTTTTGATAATGCCAGTTATGCCTAGTGGATTGTTCTGACAAAAAACCCGCAGTTAAAAAAAGTGTTAGAAAAATTAATAAGCTACTCCACTTAATTGTCTTAGGTGCGGCTCCGTCATTTGGGATTCTTTTTTTGCTGAAATTAGTAGCTAGTCCCGCCAAAACAATAATAACAGGTATGGTCCAGGGCGTTTTAAATCCAACAATTACAAGCAAGCTGGCTGCGATAAATATAATTTTAGTGATCGTGCTATTGATTGCTTTTTTATACAACAATAAAGTGGCGCTTGCTATAAACCCGATGGACATAGGTTGTAAAAATTGCAAGGACTTCAGGCCTTGTTGCATGTCAAAATGCGCATATGCAATGGCCGCAAAAGCCATTAGGCAAGTAGCAGGCGTCATCCAAACCAATAGGGTTAAGGATGCCAGTAATAAACCTCCTCTTTTATAGGCAACCAATACGACCGTTTGGGTAGAAGAGGCTCCAGGCAGCAATTGACAAAAAGCATTGTATTGTAATAATTCCTCGCTTGTGATATCTTTTCGTTGATCCACAAAACGATATTGCATTAAACTCATATGTACTTGTGGTCCACCAAAAGCAGTCAAGCTGTGCTTAAACACTGCCTGCAAAAAATGTATATGACGCTTTAGGCTCATAGGCTGATATCCCTATAAAATTAAAATATTTTTAGAGAAATTCTTCCTAAAATGCCAGTATATGTGAATTAGCCTAACTTTGTATCCTAAACTCAACTTGTTTATGCGCAACTTTCTTTTAATACTATTGGTGATCAGTTTGGCGAGTTGTTCTAAAAGTAACTACGTTCGATTTGCACCAGTTTATGAAAAAGACGGTATTGGAGAAATTCCCGACTACAGTAAATTAACCTACTGGGCAGCGCACCCCGACAAAAGAAATCCTTCAGACAGTGTTCCAAGATCCTTACTAAATGACTATAGCCCTGCTAAAAATGTAGATGTATTTTTTGTTTATCCCACTAGCTATCTGGATCCTGAAATGCCTTATGGCTGGAGCGCTTCCTTAAAAGATATCAAAACAAATATTTATACCGACTATAGCTCCATTCTTTATCAAGCAAGTGTATTTAATGAAGTAGGAAAAATATATGCGCCAAGATACCGACAAGCTCATATTAAATCTTATAATCCAGTTGGACATGAGGATACTGTGAAAGCAATTGCTGCTTTTGAACTCGCTTATTTGGATGTGAAAAATGCATTTGAGTATTATTTGGAACATTATAATAATGGTCGTCCTATTATTATTGCTTCACATAGTCAAGGCTCCACTCATACCATTCGATTATTGAAAGAATATTTCGATAACAAGCCATTGGCAAAACAATTGGTTGCTGCTTATGTTGTGGGTATGGCATTGGATCCCGCTACTTATACTTCCCTAAAAGCATGTGAACAACCAAATCAAACAGGATGTATACTTGCATGGAGAACCTTTATGGAAGGTTATCAAGAACCATTTGTTTATAAAGAAAAATTTAAATCGATTGTAACCAATCCAATCACATGGAGCAGTCAGTTAACCGATGTTGACAGAAAAGCAAACCCAGGTTCGATCTTATATAATTTTAATAAAGTAAGTCCAAGAGTTGCCGGCGCTATTAATCACGAAGGCGTGCTTTGGACACCTAAGCCTCAATTTTTAGGAAATTTTTTACTAAAAACTAAGAACTATCATATAGCCGATTACAACTTCTACTATGTAAGTATTCGCCAAAATGCTGCACTAAGAGTAAGTACCTTTATCGACAACCAAAAAAATGGAGCTTCACACTAATTATTGCTAATTACCTACAACGCTTAAAAATTTAATGCGCATAATTTTTAGCTGTTCCCAGGTATAATCGTTTTCACTTAATTCCTCCTGTGCAATTTGCAAGGAAGAAGTTTCGCAATTTTTGAAATATTCTAAAATATCTTCCTGATCATATTCGTCTAGCCATTCATCAATAGCATAATCCAAGTTTAATTTTGTTCCGCTAGCAGCAATGGTTTCCATTTCTTCCAATAAGGCATCCAATCGCAAGTCCTTGTTTTTCGCAATCGTTTCTAGTGGAATTTTTTTGTCTACATTTTGAATGATATAAATTTTATTGCTCGATTTATTAGCAACCGACTTCATGACAAAATCATCGGGCTTTTCGATATTGTTTTCGGCTACATATTTATCTATAACATCTACAAAAGATTTACCATATTTAATAGCTTTGCCTTTACTCACCCCTTGACATCTTTCCAGTTCTTCCAAAGTAGTAGGATACAATGTAGCCATGTCTTGTAGCGAGGTTTCTAAGAAAATGACAAAAGGAGGAAGTTTTCTTTTCTTAGCCTCAACTTGACGCATTTCCATCAGCATTTCAAACAAGGGCTCGTCGGTTGTAGCAGCGCCTGTTGCACCCGTTTCCGTTTCATCATCGTCGGCATTCGAGTCATCAAAAACTTGATTCAATACGATCTTAAACGAAGTTGGTTTTTTAATAAACTTCTGCCCCTTACTAGTCAACTTTAATAATCCATATTCTTCAATATCTTTCTCAATTAATTTTTCCAACATGGCTTGGCGCACTAAGCTATTCCAAAATAAATTGTCTTGTTCTTTACCTATTCCAAACACCGGTAATTTTTCGTGACGATACAGCCCGATTTGTGGTGTATACTCGCCCATTAAAATTTGAACTACATAATCACCTACGAATCTTTCGTCTAAAGCTTGAATCACTTGCAATAATTTAACTAGCTGTGGCTTCGCTTCGATACTTTCTTTAGGATGTAAACAGTTATCACAATTGCCACAATTTTTATCGGCCCAGTCTTCACCAAAATAATGCAACAAACTGCGACGTCGACACACGCCACTTTCTGCAAAAGCAAC
>CANGMV010000137.1 GCA_947454745.1 Bacteroidota bacterium
AGGTGTGAACATGGTTCCGGCTTTTAAAAAATGGACTACTTCACTTAGTTGATTGAAACCGAATACATTTAATCCCTCCACCATGCGGGCTTCTTGTATATTTTCAAAAGGAAGTATAAAGCCAAGCAAACCTTCTTCTTTTGCTTGCATGGCCATGGATAACACGCCTTTAATGGGGCGCAATTGTCCGTCTAATCCAAGTTCACCCATCATTAAATAGGCATCTAAAGCATTTATGTGATTGAGTTGTTCGGAGGCTGCAATTAATCCTATGGCAATGGGTAAATCAAAGGCAGCTCCTGTTTTTTTTAAATCGGCGGGGGAAAGATTCACAAGTATTTTAGTGCGAGGCATGTGAAAACCATTGGCCTTAATAGCACTTTCGGTTCGGTCTAAACTTTCTTTTACTGAACTATCCGGGAGGCCAACTATACTGTAACCCTGTCCCATACTAACGTTTACTTCGATGGTAATGGTAATGGCTTGAATGCCTATTAAGGCACTTCCTTTAATTTTAATGAGCATATTTTTTGCTCAAAATATAGGAATTGTAATAGTAGAAACGGAGCGTATAAATACCTTGAATGAAGTACTAAAGTTGGTTTAATAAATCTACTACGCCTTCTCTTTCTAAAATTAGGTAGCCGATTCGATCCTGACTTACCCCTGGTTTTAAGCGGTATTGAAAGTGTAATTCTTGGTCCTTAATTTGTGTTTCAAAATAACTGAATTGAATATTTTTATAGGGCTCCAGTTGTGCACTTATTTCATACAAATGTGTAGAAAGAATAAACACACTGCTCCTTAATTTTTGTAAGCCTTCAATGACTTTGATACTGCATTTCATGGCATCTAAAATGTTGGTGCCCTTAAACAACTCGTCAATGAGAACGCAATTCTTTTTGCCATCATTAATTTTGAGTACCGTATTTTTTATTCTTTGTACTTCGTTGTAAAAATAACTTTCTCCTTTCACTACATTGTCTGCAATATTTAAATTGCTAATAAGTCCATCCATTACAGTAAGCGTTACTTTTTTTGCTGGAGCGCCCATGCCAATATGCGATAAGTATACCACAATGCCAATGGTTTTAATAAATGTACTCTTACCCGCCATGTTGGCGCCTGTTAAGAAAAGGAAGTTTTTTTCAGGATTCAATGCTAAAGAATTGCTAATTGCATTTTGAACCAAAGGGTGAATAGCTTCTTCGACTTCTAAATAGGGGGTTGTTGCGTCTATCCAAATAGGGAATTCAAAGTGGTAATATGCCTTTGCTTTTGCCATACTGTATAAAGCGTCAACATCATAGTAGTATGCTAATAAAGCCCTTGTATTATTTTTATACAAGTACATAAAAAAATAACCAAGACTCAAAATTTCTTGTGGGTTTGAAATTGTGTGTTTGTCTTTTAACTGACTTAGTGCTGGATGATCGATGTATTTTTTTATTTGTTCAACCAGTTTTTCAATGACTGGATTTTCTTGTTCTTGTTCAAATAAAGCTACCCAATCCATTAAATTTTGAATGAATACAATCAAATGCTCTACTGAATATTTGATGAGCGAGTAGTCGGCTTTGTTCCAGAATTGATACCATAATGCACCAGACCAGCTAATTTGAACTGGGATGCTCGCAAATCCAGTTTCAAAAAATTTTTCAATCACCAAACTCGTGCCATTGGTGATTTTCATATTGTCCACTTTGTCTAAATGCTTCACAAAGGCACTTATGGCTTTTTGCCTATTTTGAATATGTGCTAGTTTACCTAAGGGTTGATGCAAATATTTATCGAGCTGTGCCTTGCCTCCATTGGATTTGCAAAAGTTTAAATGACTAGCAAGGCCTTGATGTTCCTCATTATCAAAGAGGCCAATATCCTGAAGTGTAATTTTGTCAACTTGCATATCCTATATAAATATTGATAAGGATTAGTCTCTTGAAAATTTAAGTCTTGCTCCTTTTTGAGCTTCGTTAAATTCACCTAAATGATAAGCTAAATGTCCATTTACAAATGTGCTATTTATTTGATAAGGAAAACTGGTTCCTTCCAATGGGCTCCAGCCGCATTTGTATAAAATATTTTCTTTGGTGATCGTGTATGGACTTTCTTTTACTAAAACCAAGTCGGCATGGTAGCCTTCTCTTATAAAACCACGATCTTCAATTTGAAAACAAGTAGCAACAGCATGACTCATTTTCTCCACTACTTTTTCCATACTCAGTTTTCCTTCCTTCACATATTTTAACATTAACATTAATGAATGTTGAACCAATGGAAGGCCAGCATGTGCATGTATATAATCTTCTTGTTTTTCTTCCCAGGTATGTGGAGCATGATCGGTAGCAATAATATCTAATCGGTCATCTAATAAACCTTCCCATAAAGCTTTTTTGTTTTCTGGTCCTTTAATGGCAGGGTTGCATTTTATAAGGTTGCCCTTGCTTGCATAATCCTCGGCGGTAAAATGTAAATGATGTACACAAACCTCCGATGTAATGCGTTTGTCGGCTAGTGGACGAAGATTAGAGAACAACTGTAATTCTTTTGCAGTACTAATATGTAGAATATGTAAGCGCGTATCAAATTTTTGGGCTAACTGAATGGCTTTCCAGGAAGATTCAAAACAAGCTTCCTCGTTGCGAATAATAGGATGATCCGATGGTTCTAAATGTGCCTTGATGGCTTCTAATGCTGCTTTGTTTTTTTTAATAATGCCTTCTTCCTCGCAATGGGTTGCGATTAATAATTCAGACTTACTAAATATATTTTCTAAAATCAGTGGATTGTCTACAAGTAAGTTGCCAGTAGAAGATCCCATGAATATTTTAACACCACATACATCCTTCTTTTTTGCATTCGTTTTTAATACTTCCTCCAAATTTTCCTGTGAAGTACCCATGAAAAAAGAATAATTAGCTAAAGCGTTGTCTGCTCCAATTGCATATTTTGCTTCTAATAACTCCTGTGTGAAAGTAGGTGGATTGGTATTGGGCATTTCCATAAAACTAGTAACACCCCCTGCTACGGCTGCTTTTGCTTCGGTATATATATTCGCTTTGTGCGTTAATCCTGGCTCTCTAAAATGCACTTGATCGTCAATCGCACCGGGCAGTAAAAATTGGCCCTCTCCATTTATTTCTTCCACTTTGCTAGGCGTACTTATGTTGGAAGCTATTTTATCAATCCTTCCGTTTTTAATCAATACATCGCCGTGAATTGTTTTTCCTTCATTTACAATTGCAGTGTTTTTGATTAAGTAGTTGGACATAGTATTAGTTTTCGATGTGTAAAGTAAAGTACACAAAATTTGAAGTGATTTTATCTATATTACTCAAACTTAAGTTTGTTGAAGTTGGGGGAGTGGCAGTACTTGATTTATTTAAATCTCTAAATCCGTAACTAAATTTAATCTCAGGAGAAATGGTTGCGTATCTAAGGTAATAACTAACACCAAATCCTAGTTCATACGCAAAGTCGGTTCCTTTTAATAGGTTCGTTGTTGTTGTTCTGCCCACTGTAGCGGACTTTTCAGAGCCTAAGTCCATGCCTAATTTAACGCCTGCAAGCACATAGTGGCGCATAATATCGGTGAATCTAAATGCATTGTACCTGTCGGACTGTATTTTAAATGCAATGGGTAAATCCACTATCACAGAAGGAATGGTATAAGACTTATCGGTAAGGTAGTTGCTATTTTTAAATGTGAATGCCTCTCTGCTTCCAGAAATTAATAAGGTTGGGTTGGCTCTTAATAAGATATGCTCTTTTAATTTTAATGTTCCAGTTAAGCCTAGATTTAAGTAAAAAGTTTGTGTGGGCTGTATTAAGGAAACTTTTCCTGAGCTATTGTCTAAAAAATTAGATCCTCTTTTAAAGGACAAAAAGCTATTACTCATACCCATACTCATTCCTAAATAATAGGGAAGCTCATCGTGATTAGGTTGAAATACTTCATCGGTTTGTGATAAAGCGGCCAAGGTAATTCCTACAAAGGCAACTACTAATATTATTTGCTTCCGCAATAAATGCTGCATATGCCTAGGGTTAATTTTTGTTGAGATACTTGTTTAAAACCTGCTTTTTCAAAGATGCTTAAAAATGCAGCGCCCTCAGGAAATGCAATTACACTCTCGTTTAGATAAGCGTAGGCTGCTTTATTTCCAGAAAATATTTTACCAATGGTTGGTGTAATCCATTTCATGTATAAATTGTAAATGGGCTTGAACCAAAAGCTGGTAGGTTGAGAAAATTCCAGAATTACTAATTTACTTCCAGGTTGTAAGACTCTATATATTTCTTTTAATCCTTTTTCCAA
>CANGMV010000138.1 GCA_947454745.1 Bacteroidota bacterium
ATTGTAAATCTTCTTTTTTGTGACCAACAATTGGCCACGGTTTTTTTCTTTTATTTCGGCTGCAAAGATAAGGAGAAAAGGATGAATCCTAATCAAAAATTTCTACGTTTTTTGGGTATTTTGCCCTATTAAACAAGAAAAGCTTGTCCGCCAAGGGGGCAGCGTAGTTTATGGACACCACTTTTACGTCGGTTATATTGTTGCTTTTGTCCAAAATAGTGGCATTGGAAAGGGCCGATTTAGCCTTGTCTACGACCAATGTAACCTTTTGGAAATTCTTACGCTTGTCGATCGGCGAAAGTTCGATAGTTGCTTTTCCGCCATCCTGACTTAACAACTTGAAATTGAAGTCTTTATCATAATTACCAGATAATAATTTTTGTGGACTTAGGGTTTGGTCCGATTCAGCTACACTTGACTTTGATATAGAATTAGCACCGTCGAAATTGTAGATATTGGCTCCATCGCATACAATTTCCATAGCCCCTTGTTGCAATAGGTATTTATCCCCTTTCATCTTTAAATTGATCAGTTTGGTCCCTAGGGCCTTTCCCTTATTGTTTTTTGAAATGAGTTGAATACTTACTAAAATACCCTTAGCCTCCTTCACTTTAACCCCAATTTGGTCTAAAATGGCTTTAGCAACTGGGTCTTTTTGAGCTTGAAGGGAACTAAATAAAAAAAGGGACGCTATTAGGATTAAGTATCTCATACTGATATATAAAGTAATAAATGATTATTAAGCTAGGACAAAAATAAGCAATCCTAGTTTAATGGAGTGTTAAACTAGGATTTAGCAAATTATAAGTTTTGTAAGAAGTCGTATAATTCTGTATCTGTTTTGTATAAGACCTCTCTTGGTTTACTACCCTGACTTGGCCCTACAATACCGGCAGATTCTAACTGATCCATTAAACGACCTGCACGATTATACCCTAATTTCATCCTTCTTTGTATTAAGGAAGTAGATCCTTGCTGTGCGCTCACTATTAGTTTAGCTGCATCCTCAAACAATGGGTCTCTTTCATTCGGATCAAATCCACTCCCCGCATCAGCGTCTTTCTCATCGGAATATTCCGGTAATAAGAATGCTTGCGGATACCCTTTTTGTTCTGAGATAAAGGAACACACTCTGTCTACTTCGGGCGTATCAACGAATGCACATTGCAAACGCGTAATCTCTCCATTATAACTAACTAGCATATCACCCTTACCAATTAATTGCTCTGCTCCACCAGCATCTAAAATCGTACGGCTGTCAATTTTGCTTGATACTTTAAACGCGATACGCGCTGGGAAGTTCGCTTTAATTGTACCCGTAATAATATTTACAGAAGGTCGTTGTGTTGCAATAATTAAGTGAATACCCACCGCACGTGCCAACTGTGCTAAACGTGCAATTGGCATTTCCACTTCCTTACCTGCTGTCATAATTAAATCGGCAAACTCATCCACAACCAATACAATGAATGGTAAATATTGATGTCCTTTTTCGGGATTTAATTTTCGCGCTGTAAACTTTTCATTGTACTCTTTAATGTTTCTACAACCTGCTTCTTTTAATAAATCATAGCGGTTGTCCATTTCAATACACAATGCATTTAAAGTATTGATTACTTTTTTGGTGTCTGTAATAATTGCATCTTCTTCGCCCGGTAATTTTGCTAAGAAATGTTTTTCAATCACACGATATAAACTCAATTCCACTTTCTTAGGATCCACCAACACAAATTTTAATTGCGAAGGATGTTTCTTATATAAAAGGGAAACTAGAATTGCATTCAATCCTACCGACTTTCCTTGCCCTGTAGCACCCGCCATTAATAAGTGTGGCATACTTGCTAAGTCAACAATAAAGTTTTCATTATCAATTTTTTTACCAATCGCAATAGGTAAAGAATAGGCACTCGTTTGAAATTTCTCACTGGCTAATAATGTTTTCATACTCACCACTGACTTGCGAATATTGGGTACTTCAATACCAATGGTTCCCTTTCCTGGAATCGGTGCTATAATACGAATACCTAATGCAGCTAAACTTAAAGCAATGTCATCCTCTAGGTTTTTAATACGACTAATACGAACACCTGGTGCTGGAACAATTTCATACAAAGTTACAGTGGGGCCTACCGTTGCTGCAATACGTTGTATGGCAATATCGTAGTTTTTTAAAGTTGCAATAATTTGATTCTTATGCATCTCTAATTCCTCAGGATCCTGCACAATTTTTTCTGAACCATGCGTTTCCAGTAAATTAATGGATGGATACTTGTAGTTTTTTAAATCTAAAGTCGCATCATATTTAGTGGCTAAACTTCCAATAGCTGCAGCGGTTACTACTTCCTCTTTTACCCCTTCATTCACTTCTAAATCTAAGTCTTCTAACAATTCATCGTCCAAGTCGGTGAAGTCTTCTTCGGAGTCTTCGGAATCTTCGGAGGATTCTTCAATAGACTCAACTCCTTTATCGAATAATGCCTGAGCATTATTCTCTTGTTCAACTACCAAGCTTGGCGCTAATTCCGATTCAGCTATATGATCCTCGGTTAAAGCCAACTCATCTATAAAAAGTTTTCCGCCTTCTTCCATCTCATCAGACTCTGGCATGATGACTGAAATTCCATTCTCTCCTGCTGTATTGTTTTTTAATCTGTTTCCAGTGGGTGCTTCTTCAACGATGGGAGCTGGATTGTTTAAATCCCACTCTTTTCTAATTGCCTCCGCATCGGGCGCATACGCGCCTTCTTCTTCACTTACAAAAGGTACTTCCTTCTTTTTAGGAATTAAAAAATCAAAATTGGGTGTATTGAATTTTGGATTCACTCTCCATATAAAATAACTAAAGCCAGCTACTAATAAAATAGCACCTGTCCCAAAACTACCTACCCATTTTATAAGCCAACTGCTACTAAACTCTCCCAATGCACCTCCCCAAGAGAATGCTGCGCCCCTTGTCACAAAAGCAAAACAAGTGCTCAATACCAATAATCCCAATAATACATAACGTACGTTTCTCCAAATACTAAAAATAGGTTTGGTGAAAAATAGATTCACCCCAATTACAAAAGTGAAAGCACAAAACAAATAGGCTGCCAACCCAAAACCATTGAACATGATTTGATACGCTACAAAGGCACCTATAAATCCCAATTGATTATTAACTTTCACATCAGTTGTCGAAAATAAATTCGTACGCCACAATTGAACTTTGTCCTGATCCTCTTGCCAAGTAAATAAATAGGAAGTGAATGCTACGAATAAAAATATCGTCAATAGCAATAGTATGGATCCTGCTATTTTTGAAGTACGTTCGTCTTTTACCACTTCAGTTACATTCACGGAAGCCTCCTTATCTGGATTCAATGCTTCTTCGCTAATTTTGGGTACTTTTTTGCTTTTAAGCGTATTTGCCATAGTAACAAATATAAGTTATCCCAATAGTATCAAAAAGGTTTTTGGACCAATGTGTAAAATTGAAAACAACCGAGGCTACTTATCCACTTTATGGGACCACACTACTCGCATCCAAATTGCCCAGGCCAGGATAAAACACAAACCTCCAATTGGTGTGATTGGGCCAATGAGCCGACTATAATTATAAGTACATAAAGGCTGAAATGTAAGGAGATACAAAGACCCGCTAAAGCACAAAATGCCCAGTAAAAAAAGATTCGACGCCCACCCGATCCCTTTGTGCGTACCCAATGCTGCATTATTTTGCTGGGTATACAAAGCCAATGCGATTAAAGCAAATGAATGTAAAAATTGATAACGTACTCCTGTTTCGAAAATGGTTAGTTTTTCGGCAGGTACTATATTTTTTAACGCATGTGCACCAAATGCCCCCAAAACAACCGAAAAAAGGGATAACAATAAGCCCCATAATATTATTTTACGATGCATGTTTTTGAATTATCTTTTTAAGACCCGCTTCGGAAATTTGATCAGCACTTAAACGATAATGTGCTTGTTGATAAAAGGGAGTGCGTTCCAATAATTTCCCTTGAATAAAACTCGCCAATTGATCGTTGTTTAAAGATGCAATTAAAGGACGATGCTCTTTTTCGGGAGCCAGCCTTGCTACAAGTACTTCAATGGATTCGTCCAGCCAAATCACCAACCCCTCTTTTTTCATCCAATCCATATTCTCCTGATTACAAGGCGTACCACCACCAGTAGCCAACACATACTTTTTCTTTTCTTTAAACCACTTTAAAATTTTACTCTCTGCTTTTCTGAAATAATCCTCCCCGTCCTCCGCAAAAATTTCTGTAATTGTTTTTTCCTCATTCATCTCAATCAAA
>CANGMV010000139.1 GCA_947454745.1 Bacteroidota bacterium
ATGGGATCTCATCGTTACGAAATACGTCCACTTTCGCATCTGTAGCTATTTCCCTAATCAACTGCACTAAGTTGTAAGTGAAAGAATCGTAATTGTCAAAAACTAATATTTTCATGTTGCGTTAATGTTTAATCGTGTATTTTTTCTGCCAATACCATTGCTGTTTTCAGCGCATTCAATTTATTATTCACTTCCTGTAATTCACTTTCTGGTACACTTGCTGCAACTACGCCAGCTCCTGCTTGATAAGTAAGGGTGTTTTCCTGACTCAAGAAAGTTCGAATCATAATTGCTTGGTTACAAGTACCATTAAAACCAACAAATCCTATACAACCTCCATAGTAAGAACGTTTTGTTGGCTCAATTGAATCAATAATTTGCATCGCCTTAAATTTAGGCGCCCCACTTAAAGTGCCCGCAGGAAATGTTTTAGCAATTAAATGAAATGGATTCGATCCTTCGGCCACCTTACCTTCCACTTCACTCACTAAATGAATCACATGACTATAATAATGTACTTGACGATATTGTTTCACGCGTACTTCGGTACATACCCTGCTTAAATCGTTACGTGCTAAATCCACCAACATCACATGCTCTGCATTTTCTTTAGGATCATCTAATAATTTTTGTGTCATGTTGGCATCTACTATCGCATCTCCTGTTCTTTTAAACGTGCCCGCAATAGGATGCACAACCGCTTTCCCATTATTAATAATTATTTGAGCCTCGGGCGAAGAGCCCATTAATTTATAATCCCCGTAATCAAAAAAGAATAAGTAAGGCGAAGGATTGATATTTCTTAAAGTACGGTATACATTAAACTCATCCCCTTTAAAAGATTGTTGAAAACGACGACTTAATACAATTTGAAAAACGTCCCCGCGCATACAATGCTGAATGCCTTTTTTAACTGCTTCACGATATTGTTCATCGGTTAAATTAGAAGACTCTTCCCCATCTAATGAAAATGGATACTGAGGTACGTCTTTGCTTTTTATAAAAGAAACCAATGCATCATATTCCGACGCAATGCCCGCTATTTTATTTTCACAAATAAATATTTCGTCTTTAAAATGGTTAAAGGCAATTACGTATTGATACAAGCGATAACGCATTAAGGGTACTACTGGTGCACCTTCTTTAAACTGAATCGTATCAAAAAATGGAATTGCATCATATGCAGTGTATCCATAAAGCCCTTGTGCAAATGCCGCTTCTTTTACCTCCTGCCCCTTCATTTCATATTGTTGCATATATGCCCAAATACGATCGGGTGCAGCATGTACATTTTGAATCGTTTCTTTTTCTGGATCTTGATTAGGATATTTATACTCAATTTCATTCAATGATGAAATTTCGATACCTCCAATGGCATTCACTCCAATGAATGAATAACTATTTTCAGAAGCGTGTGAATCGGTACTCTCTAATAAAATAGTATCTCTGAATCGATCTCTTAAACGAAGATAAATTCCTACCGGTGTAAATGTATCTGCCAGCATTCTTGTGACAGTGGTTGTAATCAGTTTCTTTTGCATAAAGCGCTTAGTTCAGTTTGTTCGTTCCAATATTTTTTTTATACCCAATTTTTTAAAAAATAAAACCCCGACATTCGATGTCGGGGTTTATGTATATTTTGACAATAATGGCTATGTCACTACAATACCCCAACGGAGTTTGTATGCCACCACCACATATTGTTTGTTTTAATCATTGTCTTTAATTCTTTAGCAAATTTACTGCTTTGCCTCATCTGTGCCAAAAAAATCTCAAGCCTTACTAGTATTCGCTATTAGCCCACTATCGGCCGTTAGTGTCCTATAAAACCCCCTTAGTGCTAGGCAGGGCGTCACTTGCTGGATTGCGTTTTACTGCCATTTTGATGGACTTGGCAAAAGCCTTGAAAATGGCTTCGATTTTATGGTGCTCATTTTCTCCTTTGCAACTAATATTTAAATTGGCTTTGGCAGCGTCACTAAAGGATTTAAAAAAGTGGAAGAACATTTCTGTTGGCATTTCCCCTATTTTTTCTCGTTTAAACTCCGCATCCCAAACAATCCAATTTCGACCACCAAAATCAATTAACACTTTGGCTTCAGCTTCATCCATTGGCAAGGCGTATCCATAACGTTCCATTCCTCTTTTATCCATCAAGCCTTGCGCAAATGCTTCCCCCAATGCAATACCCACATCTTCAATCGTATGATGCTCATCGATATGTAAATCCCCGTCACATTTTATATTTAAATCCAAAGCGCCATGACGAGCAATTTGTTCTAGCATATGATCAAAAAAGCCTAAGCCAGTTTCAATATGCGCATCTCCTTTTCCATCTAAATTTAACTCTACACTAATTTTAGTTTCCTTGGTATTACGCACATGGGATACCTTTCTTAATCCAAGTTTTAAAAAACTATAAATCTCCGACCAGGTACCTGCTTCGAAAGCAATAAATGGCCTTAATTCCATTTCCTGTTCCGGTGTCAAACTATGTAAAGGCGATTTTAAATAAATAGCTTTACACCCAATATTTTTAGCCAATGCAATGTCACTCCATCTATCTCCTATCACAAATGAATCGTGTATATCAAAATGTACATTGTTTAACAAATGGGTCAACATGCCTGTACCAGGCTTGCGGGTAGGCTTATTATCGGCAGCAAAAGTATCGTCAATGAAAATTTCATCAAACACAAACCCTTCTCCAGCTAAAGTGCGTAACATTAATTGTTGATAAGGCTCAAAGCTTTCCATAGGATAGCTTGCTGATCCTAATCCATCTTGATTCGTGACCATTACTTTATGAAAACCAAATTCGGCAGCAATCTTACCCAAGTAACTAATCGCTCCTGGTATAAAACTAGTTTTTTGAATGGAATCAATTTGATAGTCCGATTTTGGTTCTTCTAAAATAACCCCGTCTCTATCAATAAATAAAATAGGTTTCATAATACAGTTAATTTAATAGCAATTACTTTTTTCTTTTGGCTGCTTGTACCTGTGCAAGGGTAATTTTCGAAGCCTTATTAGACCAACTCGTTCTTATATAACTTAATACATCGGCTATATCTTGGTCTTTAAAATCAGGATTCGGCGTCATTACATTATTATAGTAATAGCCATCTAGTGGCACTTTTTCACTATAACCTCCTTTTACAATTCTTACCAATCTTGCAATATCATTTCCCACTACATTGCTGGATCCGTCCAAAGGTGCATTCATATTGGGTACACCTCCTCCATCAGCTTGATGACAAACCAAACACCTGGTTTCGAATAGTTTTTTACCATGCACTAAGTTTTGCGCATTGCCCAAAAAAGGGAGTAAAAACGAAATGAAAAGCACTGTAAAATATTTTTTCAATTGCATAGTAAATTTATTGAGCGTACGTAATTTTAAAGATAGCTCCACGGCTGTCATCACTAACATACAACGACCCGTCTGGACCTTGAGCCAAACCACATGGTCTTGCTTTTGCCTTGCGTGGATTCATTACTTTTTCTTCACCTGATAAACCAGAAAATCCATTGGCAAAGATTTCCCATTCGCCACTTGGCTTACCATTTTTAAAGGGCACAAATGCTACAAAATATCCCTCCTGAGGCAATGGAGCTCTATTCCAAGAACCGTGAAAAGCAACGAATGCACCATTTTTATATTTTGCAGGAAATTGGTTGCCTGTATAAAATAACAATGCGTTCGGTGCCATATGCGCCGGGAAAAACACAGCAGGATTTATAGCATTTTCTCCACCTTCTTTTTTACCGTCTCCGCCATATTCAGGAGAAACTATTTTTTTCTTTTGATATGGATCAAAATAAATATAAGGCCATCCTGCATTGTCACCCTCATGTAATTCATACATGGTTTCGGCTGGCAATTCAGCACTTTGTGCATCACTATAAAATTCAGGATAGAAACTATTTAATTGATCACGGCCATGTTGCATTACAAATAAAGAATTCGTTTCCTTATTCCAATCCAATCCTACCACATTTCTTAATCCAGTAGCATATCTTTTACCATCACTATATACTTGATTTTCTTTGCTGCCATCAAATTTCCAAATACCGCCAGCAGAATCTAAAATTGGACAAGGCATCATACCTTTTGATCCTTTGATTCTGTCTTTTTCCTGACATGCATTGGAATAGGCACCAATATTTACATAAATATTATTTTGACCGTCTAATGTGATAGATTTTGATGCATGTTGATTTTTTGCAATCAAACCTTTTACGATTGTTTTTGGACTCAATGGATTTACCACTTCATCTTTATCATTCAATTGATATAAATA
>CANGMV010000140.1 GCA_947454745.1 Bacteroidota bacterium
ATACTTACTTGGTCCATGCCTAAATCGGGGGTAAACAAGTAATCGCCATTGGGACTAAAAAAAGTACCATGCACATGCGCTTTTTCTTGCCTTGTCGTATTCACACTTTTTCCAACATGTTGAATAAATTGTTGCGCATTGGATAAAAGTCCGTCGGCAAAACGATGAAATTGCGCAATACTTCCACCTGTATAATTTGCTACAAAAATATTGTGCTGATCAGGGCTTAAAGTGATATAACAAGGATCGGCACCCTTGGTAGCTTTTTGTTGTAAGAAACTGAGTTTGTTATTCGCTAAATGATAGGCCGAAATAGCACCTTCACTTGTTTCGTTCACTGCATATACAAATTGCTTGTCCTTGGTAATGGTTAAAAAAGAAGGACTCACACAACTATCAGTATGACTAAGTTCCACTGCTTTGCCTGTTGCAGTATCAAAATTAAAAACGTAAATACCCTTACTTCCTTTTTGGGTATAAGTGCCTACTAATAAATTTGCATTTTGCGCAAAACCATTCATTTGGAACAATAACGCAGTTGTGAAAAGGCCCACTAATTTATACTTACTTAACATGCTTATTTTTTAATCATTTTAAATCTTTTTGAAATCCTATTGATACACACGTACATAATCCACTTCCATTCTTGCAGGAAAAATAGAGTCGTCAACAACAAACCCAGCCATATTGCCGCCAACGGCAAAATTTAAAATTAAAAATTGAGGAGCTACAAATGGGTAATAATCAGTACCACGACCGTCATTAGGCACGGTGTAATACAAAGTATCGTCTACATAAAACTGCATAAAATCCTTTGTCCAATTTAACTTGTATACATGAAAATCGTCTGTTACACCAGCCACAGTTGTCTTATATGTTTTTTGAGTACCCAAGGGCCAGTTTAACATTTTAGAGTGCGCCGACCAATTAATTTCATTAGGTACTTTTCCTACCTCTTCCATAATATCAATTTCACCACAGGTAGGCCAACCTACTTTGTCAATATTGTCACCCAGCATCCAAATAGCAGGCCAGGTACCCAAGCCTTTTGGCAATTTTGCACGAATTTCAAAACGTCCATAAGTCCATGTATTTTTTCCTTGCGTCAACATTCTAGCTGATGTATAATTTTTACCACCCTTACTTTCCTTTCTTGCTTCAATTACTAAATTTCCATTTTCAATTCTTGCATTCGTAGAATCACTGGTATAGTATTCCATTTCATTATTGCCCCAACCACCTTGTCCAGTTCCAATATTATAGGCCCATTTTGTTGTGTCCGGTCTTGTGCCTTTATCGAATTCATCGGACCACACTAATTTTTTAGCAGTATCGGTTACCGAAGGAGTGCTGGGTGTTGATGGAGTAGTCACAACGGGTGTTGGTGTAGGCGTGGGACTAGCTGCATCTTTTTGAGCACAAAAGGAAAGGGAGACAATAGATAATATTGCAGTAAGGGGTAGCAAGCGCATAAAAACAATTGTTAGTTGAGTAATCGGGGTCGTTATAGGTCCAATTTAGGCAAAATATTCCTTTTTTGTTGGGTATTTTACAAAAGGGTCGTAAATTTGGTGCATGAATTTAAACAACCATATCCACCATCATCATTTGCTATCCATTGGGTAAGCTATGGGATGTAGATATGTAACTATATTTAACCAAAGGGCTTACTCAACAGTAAGCCCTTTTAATTTATAACAATTAAGTACGATGCGATTAAAATTAGCGATTCAAAAATCAGGAAGATTAAATGAAGATTCAATGCGTTTGTTGAAGGAATGTGGCATTGATATTGGCAATGGCGTAAACAAATTAAAAGCAGACGCTACCAATTTTCCATTGGAGCTTTTCTTTTTAAGAGACGATGATATTCCTCAATATGTAGAAGATGGTGTCGCTGACATTGGATTTGTGGGAGAAAATGTTGTGTATGAAAAAGCAAAGAAAGTAGAAGTTGCGTATGAGTTAGGATTTGGAAAATGTCGTTTGAGTTTTGCAGTACGTAAAAATGAAGAGTTTACTGGACCAGCTTTTTTAGAAGGCAAAAAGATTGCAACGAGTTATCCTGTTTTGGTTCAAAGATATTTAGACGAGCATAAGATTAATGCCGAAGTGCATGAAATTAGTGGAAGTGTAGAGATTGCACCAGGGATCGGATTGGCTGATGTGGTTTGTGATTTAGTGAGTAGTGGATCCACTTTATTTATGAATGGATTAAAGGAAGCTGATACCATTTTAAAATCACAAGCAGTTTTGATTAAGCACAAAAATTTTTCGGCCGAACAACAACAAATATTAGATCGCTTATTGTTCCGCATGGAGTCGGTTAAAAAAGCAAAGAAAAATAAATATGTTTTATTAAATGCGCCAAATGATCAACTAGAAAAAATCGTTGCATTGTTGCCTGGTATGAAAAGCCCAACTGTATTGCCTTTAGCTTCACCGGGTTGGAGTAGTGTGCATAGTGTAATAGCAGAAAGTGATTTTTGGAACATCATTGAGCAGTTAAAAAATGCGGGCGCGGAGGGTATATTAGTGATTCCAATTGAAAAAATGATTTTATAATGATTAAAGTATATAATCAACCTGAACAAAATAGTTGGGCCTCGCTTTTGGCAAGACCTAGCTTTGATGCGCGTGAATTATTACCGAAGGTTCAGGCTATTATTGACGAAGTGCGTGTTAAGGGAGATACGGCCTTATTTGAATTTACAAAGCAATTTGATAAAGTAAACTTAAAAACGATTGCATTAGACGAAAATATTAAAGCGAATGCAGAAGCTTTATTGTCAAGTCCATTGAAAGCGGCTATCCAATTAGCGAAGGGGAATATTGAAAAATTTCACCAAGCGCAATTGCAAAAAATGGATCGTATTGAAACGATGCCAGGTGTATGGTGTTGGAGAAAATCAGTAGGCATTGAAACCGTTGGTATTTATATTCCAGGCGGAACTGCTCCTTTGTTTTCGACCGTTTTAATGTTGGGCATTCCTGCAAAAATTGCAGGCTGTAAAAATATTATTTTATGTACGCCTCCTAATAATGACAAAGGTGAAATTCATCCAGCTATTATTTATGCCGCTGCATTAGTAGGGGTAACTCATATATATACGATCGGTGGAGTGCAAGCCATTGCAGCCATGGCTTATGGAACTGAAACGGTTCCTAAAGTGAATAAAATTTTTGGACCAGGCAATCAATATGTAACGGCCGCTAAGCAATTAGTTCAACAAAACGGGGTAGCCATTGACATGCCAGCCGGTCCTAGTGAAGTGTGTGTTTGGGCCGATGATTCAGCCATTCCTGCTTTTGTTGCTGCCGATTTATTGTCACAAGCCGAGCATGGCGTTGATAGTCAGGTTTTATTAGTAGCCAGTAATGAAAGTGTAGTTGCCAATGTACAAGTTGAGTTGGAATTGCAATTAGCTCAATTGTCTCGAAAAGAATTAGCTGCCAAAGCTTTAGAAAATTCAAAAGCCATTATTTTGAACAATACATCAGAAGCATTGTTATTGGTAAATCAGTATGCGCCAGAGCATTTGATTTTGTCGATTGAAAATGCCGAAATGGTAGCTGAGAAGGTAACCAATGCAGGTTCGGTATTTATAGGGAACTTTTCACCCGAATCGGTAGGGGATTATGCCAGTGGGACCAATCACACCTTGCCTACTAATGGATATGCGCATGCATATAGTGGAGTAAGCGTAGATAGTTTTGTTAAAAAAATTACCTTCCAACAACTAACAGAAAGAGGTTTGATAAATATTGGACAGGCAGTGATGGAAATGGCCAATGCGGAAAGTTTGGACGCACATGGCAATGCGGTGGCGGTAAGATTAAATGATATAAAATCAAAAATGTAGCATATGCAATTTGATATTAAAAAAGTGGTTCGACCAAATATTGAAAAACTAAAACCCTATTCATCGGCAAAAGATGAGTTTAGTGGAGAGGCGCGAGTATTATTGGATGCCAATGAAAATAGTTTGGGATCTCCATTAACTAAATGGTATAACCGATATCCAGATCCTTATCAAAAAGAGATCAAAGAAAAATTAGCGTTCATTAAAAAAATCCCTGCCTCGCAAATTTTCTTAGGCAATGGTAGTGATGAGATTATTGATTTATTATTTCGTGCATTTTGTGAGCCGGGCAAAGATAATATTATCATTTGTCCACCTACTTATCCTATGTACGAAGTGAGTGCGAACATTAACAATATTGCCATTCAGTCCGCTCCTTTGTTGCCCGATTTTCA
>CANGMV010000141.1 GCA_947454745.1 Bacteroidota bacterium
AAATTACAACTATTCATTCCGGGAAAACTATAGGTAGCTTCTATCAATATTTTTATTACCGTTCCTGAACTATCTAACAACTGAAGTAGAGTGTGACCTCCATTCGTTTTAAATTCTATTTTGGTTAGATTCGAAAAGGGATTTGGATAATTATAAACTAATGCATCCTTTGCAAAAGTAGAAGACTTGTCGTTAATACCACAAGTGCTTGCATTTATCAGGGGAATAGTAGGAAATTGTTTTAATAAAATTTCGGTTTCTGTGGTTTCATTAACACAAAACCAATTTTGTAAAATAGAACTATAAATGGTTCTAAAATCATATTGATAAGGTATATTATCATTTACTGTTGCCGTTGTTGGCAGGGTTGGATTGTTTCCAAAAACCCCACCCCTAACGTTTTTCCCAAATAAAAATAAAGGCGCTGCGGCTCCATGATCGGTTCCTCCACTGGCATTAGATTTAATGCGTCGACCAAATTCGGAATAAGTCATTCCAATCACACGATCCTCAATAGCCAATCCTGTCATATCAGATTGAAATGCAGCAATGGCATCTGAAAGTACTTTTAATAAATTAGCATGTGTACCCGTTGTAGTGTCCGATGCTACTGCTTGATTAGAGTGTGTATCAAAGCTTCCGTAGTTTACCATATACACTTTGGTTTGCAATCCTCCTTTAATTAATCTTGCTACAATTTTTAATTGGGCCGCTAAGCTGTTATTGGGATAAGTGACTTGCTGGGTAACACTATCTGAAGCTTGTTTAATTCTTGCCGTATATTGATTGGTTTGTTTTGCAACCGTTCTTAGATAACTTAATTCATAGCCGGCGTTGGTATTGGCTACGGCCAAGTCAGTACCATCAATTAAATTATAAAAAGAGCTGGGGTCTGAAATACTCAAAGCCATATTAACTGCCGGACCCTGGCAAGTAAGTGTGGCCAAGGATCCTATCTGAATGGCTAGTGGATCTGGACTATCGGTATTAGGATAGCCATCGGGATATCCAGGATTTTCATTACTTAAAAATCTACCAGCCCAGCCTGTATTTAAATATTGATCGCTATCCGATCCGGACATCCAAATATCGGTTGCTCTAAAATGAGAAAAGCTTGGTTGCGGATAGCCTACCGATTGTACCACATTTAATTTTCCGTCTGAAAATAAATTTTGCATGCCCGTCATGGAGGGATGGATTCCCGTTGCATCGTTACCTGTTAATTTTAAAACCTTTTTTTCGGGAATTGCAATATTAATTCTTGCACTATAATAATTACTATACTCGCTTAATGGTATCACCGTGTTCAAGCCATCGTTTCCCCCGTTAAGTTGAACAATAACCAACACCTTGTCGTTACTAGAGGTTGCAAGTAGAGATGAATTTAATAAGGGATGGTCTTGCAGAATATGAATTGGGTTTCCTCCTATCATGGTTGGTGCAAGTAGCGCCAAACTATTTCGTATAAAATTTCTTCTTTCCATTTATTGCAATTGATAGTCTGGTAAATTCATGATGTATTTCAATAATGCTTTTAATCGCGTATTCACCGTATTGAAATTAATGGTTGTAGGATTTGTATTGTACAAGTTCCAAGCATCGGTCCAATAGTAATCACTCGTTTGGCCCGACAACAAAATTTGTGTTTTCAAATTTGATTTTAATGTACTAGATATCTCGGTTGACACTAAAAAAGAAAACAAACTATCAATCAAATTAATAGGATCGGAAGGATTTGAACAAACTGCTTTTGCAAACTGAATCGTATTTACAATAACTTTTTTTCCATTTTTTGTATATCCCGTTTCTAACATTAAATCGGTAAACTTGTTTCGCTTAGGAAGTGTGTCCGCGTTAATCCATAATTCATTAAAATCGGGAGATTGATAATATGCTGGCCAACCCGCTACATTAGGGGGATCCACCGGACTTTGACCCATACTTATTAACTGATTCACCATATAATTATACAAAAAGTACGCATCTGCATAATCGGTAATTGCGTTAGGAAATGCAATTTCAAATTGTCTCAGAAAACCAATAACGTGGTCGGTGGGACTTTTTATTTGACAACCAATGTATAGGGTATCATAAAAATGTTCACTTTGAAATAATAATTTTAAAACAGGTTTTATTTCATAATTATTGGCAATAAAGGCATTCGCCAATGGTGTAATAATATTATTCTCAACATTAGTATCAATGTAATAGTAAACAAAATAGCGATATAATTTTCTGCAAATAAATTTTGCAACTTCTGTTTTTTGAAAAAGCATATTCAACAACTCATCTGTTTCTAAAGCTCCATTGACACCCGTTTTCCCAGTGATGGTTGTGTTATTATAAAAAACAGAAAACACTTTATTGTTTGTATCGTGTCTAGTACTATCAAATATCGAATTAAAATTGGCGTCTATTTTCCAACCTGTCAATACTTTAGCAGCGGTCTTCACATCTTCCTCACTATATTTTACACCCCCTTCTTTTCCCACTGTAAATAGTTCTTGCAGCTCTCTACCGAAGTTTTCATCTGGTGCTGTTTTAGTATTTAAATATCCATTCAAATATCGAAGCATGCCAGGGTCTGTTGTTACTGCACGCACCATTTGTTTAAAATTACCTACACAGTTAGTTCTTAAAATTTGATGGTGATTATAAATCATCGACCCATAGACCACGGTATCGGCCTCTGTTCCAAAATGATTGCTCCAAAACAATGTAATTTTTTCCCGAATGTTTTTTTCTTGACCTACCCAAACACCCACCAACCACTTTTTATAACTGTTGCGGCGATTACTATTTAATGTGCCATCATTAGTTATATCATTCACCCAGGTTGTCCCCGCAACAATATTTGGGTCGGTAAGTGTTGCAGAATTATAATCATTTAATGGCGGAGCTGGTAAGGCATTAGGTACGTTTAATAATTCATCAACACTCGCAATTAATCCCTTTGTATTAAAGTAAGAAATATCCGAGGCCTTAGCAGCAAACATTACTCTATTTAATAAATGCTTTGTATGTAAGGGCAGCCAACTGCCTTTATATGTGTTTAAGCCTAAAGAACTCGTTTGGGGGGAGGAGGACATGGCGCTATTTATATAGACTAAATTTAGGAAGTATTTTTCTTATTTCCCTCCACTAATTGCATATACAGCAAAACTTGCTAACCAATGCTCACCACCATATTCACCAGATGCTACTGTCGAGAGGCTTTGGTTTAAATGTTTAAGAGAGGAAGCTAATAATAATTTTCGGCGTGGATCCGATTTGGGTAATTCTTGTGCAATGCCGGACATACACCAACTACGACTAAAGCACAATCCGTCCAAATGAACAATTTGCAAATCACTTCGGTCTGAAACATGTGGTAGTTGGGTTAAATGTTGTAAGGCAGCATTCGAAAGCCAATTATTAAACCAGATCACAAACTGTTTTTTATCTAGTATTTTACGCATCAAGTCGGCTTCCATTAAAGAGGGTGAGAAAAAATCTGCGCCATCTGGCTCCCAAATTGTTGGCGCGTTTTTGTCTTTCAAAAACAATTGCTTTGCCGAAGCCGTTATGGCAGTTTCAAATTGTAGATTATGCGTTGCTCTTGCATAATCTAATGCAAAGTTTAAGCCAAATGCAGTGTTACCATGCATACCCGAACGATTTGCATAGGTTTGTTTTGGCAAATACCCTTTCCATATTTTAAGGATAGTGTCGCATAGTGGCTGTAAGGCGTTACGCCACTGCTTTGCATCGGGGTCGTTATAATCTAATAGTTCTTGTTGTAGTTTTAATACCCAGGCCCAACCATAAGTGCGTTCAAAACTTCTACTTAACGGTGCTTTGAAATATTCAGTTTCTATTTGAATATTTTTAGAAGTAAGTGTTGTGTTTAATACTTTTCTGATAGCGGCTTGTTCTTTTAAATCGGGAAACTGTTTTAACAAACGCACTAACATCCAATGACCATGTACACTACTATGCCAGTCGAAGCATCCATAAAAACTAGGATGTTGTTGAATGGGCGTGAGCACTTGGTCGCTATCTGAAATGGCGGTATGGTTAATTTTATTGGGATATTGCTGAAGAATGCACTTCATTGGAAGCGAGGCCAAGTGTGAAGCACCTTCCGATGTTAAGCTAAACTGTGTACTGTCTGCATTCGTGGTATAAAATTTTACCTGTGCTTTTGTAATAGAAGCGGCAAACAAACCCAACAATAGCATATATTTTTTCATAGCAATAATTTGTATTGAA